>JALTEE010000163.1 GCA_027007865.1 bacterium | reverse complement strand
TATATATTTTTACCGCATTTTCTGTATTATTGTTGCGATACTTATTTATATGATTATTTTGGAAAATATTTCTTGCCATTCAGGAGGTTTTCACAATGGGACAGACAATTGTAGAAAAAATATTTTCATTACACAGCGATAGCGGCAATATTAAGCCCGGCGATATATTTTGGCTGTCGATAGATGTTCGTTCCGCCCGCGATTTTGGCGGACCTAATGTCGTCGGTCATCTCGAAAAACATTTTCCAAAAAATCCGGTGAAAGATGTTTCGCGAACAGTTTTCACATTCGATACGGTTGCACCTGCGAACAATATTCCGTATGCTGAAAATCAGCAGGTCTGCCGAAATTTTGCGCGCAAGCACGATATTCCGCTATACGATGTAAATCGCGGCATCGGCACGCACACGCTCATCGAGGAAGGCTGGGTTCGTCCTGCACAGACCGCTGTCGGCACGGACAGCCACTATAATATACTCGGCGCAATCGGTGCATTCGGTCAAGGAATGGGCGACCGTGATATCGCTTTCGCATTCAACACAGGAAAAGTCTGGTTTCAAGTGCCGCCGACTGTTCGGATAAATGTAGATGGTTTCCCAGCGAGCGAACTCGCCACACCGAAAGATTTCGTGCTATTTCTGCTTCAAAAATTCGGCTCGCACGGTCTTCTCGGAAAAGTAGTCGAACTCTATGGCGACTACATCGATTATCTCGACCTCGCAGGCAGGATAACTGTCGCGTCGATGGGAACGGAACTCGGCTTGATTTCGATTATATTGCCCCCGAACGAGCCGCTGCTTTCGGAACTCGACAATCTCGCACAGCCGAGATGGGAATACGAGCCAATCTATGCCGATGCCGATGCGAAATATGAAAATGAATATTCTGTCGATATTTCTAATCTCGAACCGCTTCTCGCCGCGCCATATTCACCCGATAATGTTCATCCTGTGCGGGAATTTATCGGTCATCGGGTAGATTCGGTATTTGTTGGCAGTTGCACAAATGGCAGAGCATCGGACATCGAATTGGCTGCCGATGCTATGCAAGGCGAGAAAGTCGCCTATAACACGATAATGCGCGTTGTTCCATCCACGAGGCGCGTTACTTGGGAAATTATGCGCTCTGGAGTTTGGCAGCAACTCTTCGACAGCGGCGCAGTTGTTTCACACGCCGCTTGTGGCGGATGCGCGCAAGGACAAATCGGAATGACTGGAAAGGGCGAAGTTCAAATTTCCACAGCAAACCGGAATTTTAAGGGCAAACAAGGCGCTGGAGATACATTTCTTGCAAGCCCGCTCGTAGCGGGATTCGCAGCTACGCACGGCGAAATTTACCTGCCAAAATAATTTAAAGAATAACCTTGAAATATTTAAAATTCCCACTTTATTGCCAATATGAAAAATATTCTAATCACAACATTTATATTACTCGCAGCGGTCTCGTTATCGTTCGCATTCGGGCTCTCTTTTCGCGACGACGGCACCGTCGATGTGCAAATCGTTGCGGTAGTGGGCGACAAACCGATACTTTCATCCGAACTCGACCAGACGGTGCTTGCAATGGGATACCCGCTACCGAAAGATTCGACAAAATTCTACAAACTTTACGCCGATGTCCTGAACGATTTAATCAATGAAAAGTTGATATATCAGGCGGCGCTTGCGGAAAGTCTCGAAGTGGATGACCAGACGGTTCAGAGCGAGTTTTCCGCACGATGGGACACGCTCACCGCACAATATGGCAGTGAAGCAAAACTCGCAGATACATTGGCAAAAGAAGGACTGACGCTCAGCGAATTTAAATACAAAGTCAAAGAGCAAGTGCGCACAGGATTGCTGAAACAAATGTTCATTCAAAAACACATCGGTTTCGTCGAAGTGTCCGATGAAGATGTGGAGAAATTTTTTCAGCAGAACAAAGACAGTCTCGGAGAATATCCTGCACAGGCGCATCTATATGCAATTCTTGTCGCTCCGCCATCGGATTCTGTTCTGCAAAACGATACCCAAATGCGTGCGCTCAATGCCATAGCTGAACTCAAAAGAGGAAAGAATTTTGAAACGCTTGCAAAAGAAATATCCGAAGACCCAGCGACAAAATCGCTCGGCGGAAAAATCGGCGAATTTGCAATCGGCGACCTGCCAAAAAATTTTCAGAATGCGATAAGTAAATTAAAAGTGGGTGAATTCTCTCAACCCATTAAAGGCGAAGAAGGATATCATATACTCAAACTCCTGAGCCGAAAAGGCGACAAAGTCGAAATTGCGCACATATTTTTCAAGACGCCATCGGCGCAGGATGGTGCACACGAAATAGCAAATGCCATATACGACTCGATTTCTGCTGGCGGAGATTTTTCCGAATTTGTCAAAAAATATTCGGCGGACAGCGCATCGGCAGCCGCAGGCGGAGAAGTGGGCTGGTATCCGCTATCATCTGTCGAACAGATAATCTCTGCTGTGGACACGACATTCGACAAAGCGCTCCAAAGTGGTGCGAACAACGAAACTCGTCTTTTCGATAAAACTCTTCCGCCTGTGCCTGAACAGAACGGATGGGCAATTTATAGAATAACCGGCATAAAAGCCGCAGAGCCATTGAACCTCGAAACACACGGGGACATAATAAGAGAGATGGCTCGCAAGGATGCGTTTTCAAAAAAATTGAAAAAGACTCTTAAAAATTTACGCAAGCAAATATTCGTCGAAATCCGCAATGAAAAAATAAAATCATTTATGAACAAATAACATATTAA
>JALTEE010000162.1 GCA_027007865.1 bacterium | reverse complement strand
TAATATAATAATATATATTATATTATTTCTTATTACAAGTGGTGAAAAATAGTTTATATAATATGAGAAATACAAATGACAACGCGAGTGCAGGAACGGACGCGAAACAGATTATATTTGTTAAATAAAAAATAGCGGACTAATCGAGCACATCGGCAATAATTCCGCCGCCGATGACGGCGAGTTCGTCGTAGAACACGGCTGATTGTCCGGGAGATATTGCGCGCTGGGGTTTTTCAAAAAGAACTTCGGCGCGCTCTTTTTTAACGAGCACTTTTGCCGGCGCATCTTTGTGCCGATGCCGAATTCGCATGGTGCAGAGAAATTCATCGTCGGGGACGCGCCGCCAGACAAGATTTTCCACAGAAAAGCGCCGCGAATAAATCTCGTCGTCCGTGCCGATTACGATTGTGTTCTCTTCTGCGATGATTTTTTTTACATACATCGGCTGCGAAAATCCACCGCCGAGACCGCTGCGCTGACCGATTGTGTAAAATGCAATTCCGCTGTGCTTGCCCAAAACTTTTCCTGAAGTATCGACTATTTTTCCCTGCTCGGTTGCTTGTGGCAAATATTTTTTGAAAAAATTATCGATTCCGCCGTCGGGAAGGAAGCACAGTTCCTGGCTTTCGCGCGGCGAAGATATCGGCAAGCCTTTTTGTTTCGCTATGTTGCGTGTCTGCGCTTTTGTGAGATGTCCGACAGGAAAAATCGTTTTCGCAAGTTGTTCTGTGGAAAGGCGATATAGAAAATACGATTGGTCTTTTTCGCTGTCGGCGCCGCGGAGAAGATTTCTCCCATCGAGCGATATCGGGCTGTCGAAAGTTCGCGCATAGTGTCCCGTTGCGACATTTTCGATGCCGAGTTTATTCGCAAGTGCGACGAGATTTTTCCATTTTATCTGCGGATTGCACAGGATGCAGGGGCTCGGTGTTCTGCCGAGACTATATTCGGATATAAAATCTTTTACGATGCTATCGAAGAATTCTTCCGATATATCTTCTACGATGAAATCGCATCCGAGTTTTTTGCAGAGCGCTTTTGCGGCGGCGACCCCCTCGGTCGAACAGCATAAGTTATTTCGCCGCGTTCCGCCCGATGAGAATTCCCACAATTTGAATGTTACGCCGACGATACGAAGATTTTTCAGGGCAAGCAGAAATGCGGATGTCGCGCTATCCACTCCGCCCGAAAGACCGACAAGAACAGAATTGTTTTTGAACGATGAGGACATTTTTCCTATCCTGTGATTGCTTCTACGAATAGCGCAAGAATTCCCGCTGCCATTGCATATTTCAAAAGGTTTTGCGCTGTTTTCGAAAAGCCGCGAAATCCGAATATCGCTGCCATCCCGCATAGAATGAATGATATAGATGCAACGCCGTCGTAATATTCGCCAAAAATTCTCGATAGAAAAGGAATTTCGATGACAATCATAGCGAGCACCGACAGCGCAACTGCCAGAACAGCGCTTCGTTTAATCCCGACGGCAATCGGCAGTGTTTTTCTACCCGCCGCTCTGTCGCCCGCGATGTCCTGAATATCCTTAAAAATTTCTCGCGGGAGATGCAGCGAAAATGCAAGGATTGCGGCGAATATATTTTTTTCGCAAAAGCCCGTAAAAACTGCGCCGTATAGAATTGCAGCGCCGGCGAGAGCGGCGATTATGATGTTTCCCACAAGAGGCAGACGCGAAAAATATAGTGAATAAAGAATTAGCAGAACAGAAGCGGCGCCGGCGAAAATCAAATGAGTTGTGCTTGCAAAAAATGCCAAGATTATTCCCGCGGCAAAAAAGGCAATCGACAGCGCTATGGCAGCGCCTTTGCCGATTTCTCCCGCTGCGAGTGGTCGCTTTGGATGCGAAATTCTGTCCGCATCGGCATCGAAAACATCGTTAAAAACATTTCCAGCGGCGAGTATAAATGCGGCGGAAATCGCTGCGATATAGACAGCGGAAAGTTTTGCGCCGCACAGCATTCCGCCGACAATTACAGCAAAAGCAACGATTAAAACATTAACAGGTCGCAGCAGATTTGAAAATATACGAATTTTGTTAAAAATGTTCATAATCATAATGAATAGTAAATGACGATTATTTTCATCATTTCCTCACAATTCTATTTTCGTCAGCGTTTTTTTGAAAATCTCCGATGTCTGCTTATCGATATTGCAAAACCTGATTTTCTTCACTGTTCCACTATTTGCGGCGAATTTGATTGCGGTTTCGATGATTATTTTCGCACCGAGTTCTTTTGGAAAACCAAAAATTCCCGTGCTGATTGCAGGAAGCGAAACCGATTCGCATCCCAATTTTTTTGCCTTTTCGAGAGCATTTTTCACTGCATTGCGCAATTTTTCTTCTTCGTTGCCTTCGCCCCATCGAGGGCCAATGGTATGAATTATGTATTTAGCAGAAAGATTTCCCGCACTGGTTACTGCGACGCCGCCAACTGGAACAGTGCCGTGCTCTTCTACCCATTTTCGAGATTCGATGCGGATTTGTTCGCCGCCTTTTCGTGCAATCGCTCCTGCAACGCCTCCGCCGTGCGATAGATATGAATTTGCCGCATTTACAATTGCATCGACCTTTTCTAAAGTTATATCGCCACAGACGACCGAAATTTTTACCCCGCTAGAATTTTTCTCCAGCATAATTTCGCTCATAGAAAACACCTCGCTCATTTTATATAAAAAATTCTCTTCTGGATATAATCTCCGCCAGATAGATAAACTCTGATGAAATAAACCCCCATCG
>JALTEE010000161.1 GCA_027007865.1 bacterium | reverse complement strand
CATAATTTCCTTGACTTAGTATCCGTATGCGCATTAAATTTATGTTCGATTGTGATAACGAACAAACACATTGCGCGCGGTGCCATTTTTGCGCTCTTAATTTTGCTCGCAGGTTGCAGCAGCAGGCGAGTGCGTCAGCCCGGCTGGATATTTTTTCCAGTCGAAGTTAGAGAGCGCTCCGGACAGGTGGATATTTCGCAATTTCCACAAACTGTCGATTTATTCTTCTACGCCTCGAACTTCACGCCCGATAATGCTGTTCTTTCGGAAATTGTCGGCGACCGCAGCGATATTATACCGTTTTACGCAAAAAAAATCGCGCCCGATTCGATTAAGACGGTGATTTTCATCGAAGATTGCAGCGGCAGTATGCTCGAGAATATTCCCGCTGCCAATTCGATGATTCATTCTGCTGTGCGTTCTCTTCCCGACTCGAAAATCGGGCTTATTCGCATCGGCAAAAGCGCGATATGGGCGCAAAAACCTATCGATGCAGAACAATTCTACTATCTATATCTCGATTCGCTGCCATATCCGAAACCCAATGGAACATCGCTCGGCAAAGGATTGCAGTTGGCTACTGAAGATGAAAGCATTTCGGCGTCGCTCATCGTTTTGCTCGCAGACGGAAGCATATCGGAAACGCAAAAACTCACTCGAACGATATCGGACATCTCGAAATTAAAAATTCCAATCGTGGCGATGCAGATGGATGGCAGCAACAGTTATGTTCTGCGCGACATCGCTATTAGCACCGACGGATATTTTGCTTCGGCGCGAGAAAATTCCATCGAAGAAATCATTCTCGACGGATGGCGGATAAAATATTCTCCTGCCGTGAGCGATACTGATGGTGCAGAACATCAAGTGCTGCTGCGATGGCAAAGTCACAGGAGAATCGTAAAATATACAGCGCCTGGAATTTTTAGACCGAAAAAAATCGAAGTCGAACAAACGCCTCTGCCGCCCGAACTTATCGCAGGAATCCGCATTCCATTCATTATGCCCGACAATGCCAAGCCGATATCGATAACGCAAACCGCGCTCGATTCTCTCGTGGAACTGCTAAATAATGTGCATCTGCCAGCGGGCGCGATTCTCAGAATAGATGGCTACACCTGCAACCTCGGCACTCGAAAGCACAACTACGATTTATCGCTGCGCAGAGCAAAAGTCGTTGCGAATTATGTTCGGCAACATATAAAAACTCCTATCGAATTCCAAATCAACGGACACGGCGAAGAAGACCCGCTGATGCCGAACATATCCGAGCAGAACAGAATGGTAAATCGCAGAGCGGAAGCGAGAATAATTTTCCTGCGCGAAGAGACAAGAGTGCAAAAATAAAAGCCGATAACTTCTCACAACACAAGTTGTTGTTATAAAATACATTTTTTAGTTGACAAATAGGTTTAGTATTCATAGTGTATATATATAAGAATAAAGAAATTGCGTTAAAAAAATGAAATTCCCCGAGATAAAACTTCCATTTGGCAAGAAGAAGAAGGCGGAAAAGCTCGCAGGCTTGGATATCGGCACATTTGCCGTTAAAGTAGTGGTGCTGAAAAGCGACGAAAAGAACAATTTGTCGATTACAGCGGCGGGAAAGCATCCTCTTTCCAGAGGAGCGGTCGTGGACAAAGATATCCGAGACCGTGAAGGAATTATCTATGCAATTCAAACCTTAGTGGACGAAGTTGACCCCGATATTACCGATGTCGTCATCTCGCTTGCTGGGCACAAAGTTCTCATCGACCGCGTGGAAGTTCCAGTGCCGTCGGGAAAAGGGAAGCGTGAGCAACAAATTAGAGAAGCGGTTATGGTAGAAGCGGAACAGCGAATTCCAACAGGAATCGACAGTGTGCGCATCGATTATATGGAAATCGGTCCCACAGAGGACAATAAACAAATTCAGGTAATACTATTTGCCGCTCGAAATGAAATCGTGGATGAATATGTCGGAGTTGTTATGGATGCTGGACTCGTCCCGATAGTCGTCGACCTCGACCCGATAGCACTTTACAATATATTCGAATACAATCACGAGGTCCCTCAGGAAGGATGCATCGCATTGGTGAACATTGGCCATTCGCTATCGAATGTATCTTTTGTTGTTAATGGCAAATTATTCAGCATCCGTGATATTTCGAATGCTGCACGAAGCGTGTGGGATAGATTACAGACCGAACTTCATTTATCGTCTGATGACCTCGCTCAACTTATGCTCGGCAAAATACCTCTCGAAGACAGCCCATCCACAAGAAGAGCGGTATATTCATCCTGCGAAGATTTAAATATCGGATTGGGAATGGCTTTTTCATATCTCGAAAATGTATCGAATGGGATAAAAGTCGAGAAAGTATTTTTATCCGGCGGCGCCGTTGCAATTCCTTTCCTCGTGGATGCCCTTGCTAACAGCCTCGGTATCCCCTGCGAACTAATCAACTCATTTTCAAAAATAAGGTTCGACCCGGAACTATTCGGCGATATGTCGGTAGAATCAGCAAGAGCAATCTATACAATAGCGACCGGACTCGCGTATAGAGGGGGAACTCTTTATGATACGCATTAACTTACTTCCGCCCGAGTTGCGAAAGAAAATAAAAGTTCCATTTATCGATAGAACTTTCATATACGGAGTGCTCGCTCTCGTGGGCGAAGTAATATTGCTGTATCTCGTTTCTCTCACTCAGCAAACGAAAATAGCCGAGCTCGACAGCAAAATTGCAGCCGCTCAATTGCAATTCGATAAATACAAAACA
>JALTEE010000160.1 GCA_027007865.1 bacterium | reverse complement strand
TTTAGGAGGTGTTTTTATGTTTTTTTCCGAACTCGCAAAAACAGATAGCGAAATCTACGATGCGATTTACAAAGAACTGCGCCGTCAGACGGATGGCCTCGAATTGATTGCATCGGAGAACTATACTTCTGTCGCTGTGCTCGCTGCTGGCGGTTCCATTATGACGAACAAATATGCGGAAGGCTATCCTCGAAGGCGCTACTATGGTGGTTGTCAGTTCGTCGATATAGCGGAAGACCTTGCCCGCGACCGCGCAAAACAATTGTTCGGTGCGGAACACGCAAATGTTCAGCCTCACAGCGGTTCGCAGGCTAATATGGCTGTATATTTCGCAGCGTTGAATGTCGGCGATACGATTATGGGATTGAACCTTTCTCACGGCGGACACCTTACTCACGGGCATCCCGTAAATTTTTCCGGAAAATTATACAATGTTGTTCAATACGGCGTCAATAGGGAAACAGAAACACTTCACTACGATGAAATCCGCAAGATTGCGCAGGAACATCGTCCGAAACTGATAATGACCGGTGCATCGGCATATCCTCGCTTTTGGGATTTTGAGAAATTCAGAGAAATAGCGGATGAAGTCGGTGCAGTTCTCGTTGCAGATATGGCGCATTTTGCGGGTCTCGTCGCAGCGGGATTGCATCCGAACCCTGTGCCGTATTGCGATTTCGTTACGACAACTACCCACAAAACTCTTCGCGGACCCAGAGCGGGATTGATTTTAAGTAAGCAAGAATACGCAAAGAACCTCGATAAAGCAGTTATGCCGGGAATGCAGGGCGGTCCACTGATGCACATCATCGCTGCAAAGGCGGTGGCGCTCAAAGAAGCGATGACCAACGAGTTCAAAGAATATCAGAAGCAGATTTTGGCGAATTCGAAAGCGATGGCGGATGAATTTAAAAATCTCGGCGTTAGATTGGTTTCCGGCGGAACGGATAATCATCTGATGCTGCTCGATTTGCGCTCACTAAATATCACGGGGAAACAAGCGGAAGAAGCGCTCGGAAAAGCGGAAATAACTGTCAACAGAAATACGATACCATTCGACCCGCAGAAACCGTTCATTACAAGCGGTGTTCGATTGGGAACCCCGGCAATAACAACACGCGGAATGAAAGAAAATGAAATGCGGGAAATCGCGCAGATGATATACAAAATCCTTACGAACATTGAGGATGAAAGCATAATCGTCGAAGTGAAAAATAAAGTGAAAGAACTGTGCGCCGCATTTCCGCTGTATCCGGAATTGGTCAAAGAAATGGGGAAATACCTGCATTCTGATTGACACTTTGCGGGAGAGAATGTCTTGTTCTGAAATAGGTTTACACTTCGCGGGGGTTCGTTTTGTTCATTGTTTTTTGCCACGGCGGGATTGTATTCTGAATTGTGTTTCCCGAAGCGAGACGCTTCGGCTATAAATGATGGCAGTCCGGATTGAGACGCGTCGGGTATTAAATTATAAATAATTGAGGGATTGCAACCCCTTGTTAAAACATCGTATTCGCAAGGACATTCGTATATCGCAATATACATTAGGGATTTGGCGCGCCAAACCCCTGCTCAAAACCCCAAACTTTTTAGGACTTTTTCCGCTTCGTCAAGCGGGATTTGGACATCTTTATCGGATATTGCATTTTGCGGGTCGGGATGGATTTCCATAAATATTCCGTCGGCGCCGAGTGCGAGCCCTGCTTTTGCGAATGGGACTGCGAACTTTCGATTTCCGCCTGTTCTTCCGCCGAGTGCGCCGGGCTGCTGGCACAGGTGAGTTACATCCACGATGACGGGATAGCCGAATTCTTTCATTATGACGATGCTGCGCGGGTCGAATACGATGTCGTGATAGCCGAACGATGCGCCGCGTTCGGTGAGGATGATTCTATCGTTTCCTGCGGATTTCGCTTTTTCGGCGATATATCGAATGTCCTGCGGAGCGAGGAACTGCCCTTTTTTAATGTTTATCGCCTTCCCTGTCGATGCGGCAGCGACAACCAAATCCGTCTGTCTGCAAAGGAATGCGGGGATTTGCAAAATATCCGCCACAGACGATACCGCCTCGATTTGATATGTCTCGTGAACATCGGTGAGAATTTTTACGCCGACTTTCTCTTTGACATTGCGAAGCACGAGAAGCCCTTTTGGAAAGCCGAGTCCTCTGCCAGATTCGATGGATAGCCGATTTGCTTTGTCGAATGACGCTTTGAACACGAACGGGATTTCTAATTTGTCCGTGATTTCGGCGAGTTTCTGCGCTGTTTGCATCGCCATTTCTTCCGACTCGATTGCGCACGGTCCCGCTATCAGAACCTTTTTTGCGCCGCCGAATACGACATCATCTACTATTACTTGCGCCATTGCTTTCTCCTGCCAATTTTTCGAGGAAATACTTCACTTTCACATCCTGCGGATTCGCTTGAACCGACTTGATAGCATACTCTTTCGCTTTTGCAATATCGCCCGATGCCTCATAGACTTTCGCCAGATGAAATAGCACTTCCGCATCGTCGGTAAAAAGACTTTCCGCCTTTTTCAAATATTTCATCGCCTTTTTGATTTTGCCCTCTCTGAAAAAAGCCCAGCCATAACTATCTATGTATGCTGCATTGTCGGGTTCCGCCTTCAATGCCTTGCGGATAAGATTTTTTGCATATCCGATTTTGACACTGTCATCTACGAGGATGTATCCGAGATAATTTTGGACTGTAGGGTCGTCGGGATTTAATTCATTTATTTTCTCGAACAGCGCGATAGATTCGGAGCGGAAACCTGCGCGCTCTCTCGTATCTGCAAGTGAAAATAATGTTTGGACATCTTCGGGATTGTATTTTAATGCTTCGCCGAACCAGTGTGCAGCGAGGTTCCACATTCCGACGCCGCGCAAAGCAACTCCACCCCAATACCAAACCACAGCGCTGTCGGGAAATTGCGCAGATGCGTCTGACAGGACGATGAGAAGACTCTCGGGTTCGTCCATCCTCGACCACACAAGCGCAAGGTCTGTCAACAAATCGGGCGTCGGACTTTTTTGAATTGCTGTGCGATACATCACCGCCGCCGATTCGGGACACCAAAGTTCTTCGTAGCATTTGCCTGCAAAATAGTAATAATTGGGTTCGGAACTATCCGTAAGTTCTATGAGATATTGAAATGTTGGCAGCGCTTCGCCGTAATCGCCCTGAACATACGCCGCAGAAGCATATCCTTCCCACGCTTCGACTGCGCCATCGGGGAAATGTGCGACAAACTTATCGACAATGGATTTCGCTTTTTGCAAATCGTCGAATATAAGCGCCCGCTTCATATATTGTTCGAAAACAGACCTATCATTAGGGAAACGGTGGACATATTCGGCGAGTATTTTCATTGCCAAGCGGAATTTGCCCGTTTTGATATATGCATTTGCGAGTTGAATATATGCCTGCCCATCTTCGGAATTTAATGAAAGCGCTTTTTTTATCGGTTCTATGGCTTTTCCTGGTTCGCCTTTCGATACATAAATCTCGCTGAGCATCGCCCAAAGAGCCGACGATTGCGGATGTTTATCAATCAATTTTTTACATAGCGAAATCGCATCGCCATACTGCTTATTATTTACGAAGCACCACAGTATCGGCGCATATTCGGCGGGATTTGGAAAGTATGCTTTTTTTATATATTTCCGTGCGAGTTTGCAGTTTTTCATTCCTGCAGATGCAAGCGCCGCTGTGCGAAAGAGTTCGCTGTCGCTGTCGGCATAGTTCAATGCTTCATTCGTTTTGAGAAGCGATTGGCTATAATTTCCGAGTTCGAGATATATTTCCGCAATGTCCTTTTTGATTTCGACATCCTGCGGGTCGTATGTCTCTGCGAGGATAAATTCCATCAACGCAGCGCGCAGGTCGCCGAGTAAATACCAGTTCACGATTCCGTTGGAAAAATGCTCCAATTCTAAATATCCTTTATCGCCAAAGGCTTGCACAGTGCGGGCGCAGAGTAATATCAAAAAAAGCGCAAGCAATATTGCGATTATTATGCGAACAATAATTTTCATAGTTTTAAGTTCAAAGTGTCAAATCCGACATCCCGCTCTGGTGGAATTTTTACAATTTAAGTGACCACCAGAAGCGACATCTGCGAGCCGCGAAGCGCAATGGTCAAGCGGAACGCTTGTTATTTTGTCAAAATAAAAAAGAATTTCATAATTATCCACAGCAAAAGCGCCCCACCTGCAACAAAAATAATCCAGAATGTCGCCTTCGGATAGTGCGAGCGGTCGATTCTGCCGATTTCGATTAACTTTTCATCATCATCGTCATTCTTTTTTTTGTCCTGCTTTTGCACAGAAAGTCTGAATTTCTTTTTTCTATATATTCGCGCCATATTGTTCTCCCGATTATGCAAAAAATAAATGGAATGCAAAAACAGCGGGTTCGATAATCATCCAGAGAATATTAAATCCCGACAATGCACCTAAAAATATCACGGCGAGCAGAATCGGCGGACCGAGCCGCTCCATATTATAAATTGTCGATTCACGCATTTCCACAAGATTAAAAAGCACTTTCGAGCCGTCGAGAGGCGGTATCGGAATAAGATTGAAAATCATCAGGATGACATTGATGTCCATCGTGTATAGAAACATCAGCCAGAGCGATGTGTGGTATTGTCCCACCATTTTTAGGATTTTTAAGAGCAATCCGGAACCGATTGCAGCGGCGAAATTTGCCGCGGGTCCCGCAAGCGATACGAGAATCATATCTCTTCTCGGTTTCTTGAAAAAGTATGGATTTATCGGCACAGGTTTCGCCCAGCCGATATGAAAGAGAAATATAGCGATAGTCCCCATCACATCGAGATGCGCCAATGGGTTTAGTGTTAATCGTCCCATTCTTTGCGCAGTGGGGTCGCCAAGTGCAAATGCAACTCGCCCGTGCGAATACTCGTGTATTGTAAGTGCAAACAGAAGCCCAGGGACCCAAAGTATTAAATCGAGCATAATTCCCTCTTGAAAATTCAAATAAATCTACTTACCTATCGACATAATGTCAAGATATTCAAAATGCGCATAAAAATTTCGACCTTTTTCTTGCACAAATCGTCCCAAAAAATTATATTGAAACAAAAGAAATAGCCATTTGACGATAAACAATATTGCCCCAAAAATTATAAAAAATTCAAAGGAGACAATTTTGCGAGTTCCAATGCTCGATTTAAAAGCGCAGCTCGAAACGATTCGAGACGACCTTAAAAATACAATCGACGAAGTTATTGAATCGACTCGATACATCGGTGGACCGATGGTTGAAAAGTGCGAGGCAGAAATTGCGCGATATGTCGGAACAAAATACGCAGTCGGTGTTTCGTCGGGAACGGATGCGCTGCTCGTTTCGCTGATGGCGCTCGGTGTCGGTTATGGTGATTTGGTGATAACAACGGATTATTCATTTTTCGCGACAGCGGGAGTTATATCGCGGCTCGGCGCAAAACCAGCCTTCATCGATATCGACCCGCAAACATACAACATTTCTCCCGATGCGCTGCAAAAATGGTTTGCAAAAAATCCCGATAAAATCGGAAAAGTTAAAGCGATTATTCCCGTTCATCTTTATGGTCAGTGCGCCGATATGGATGAAATTTTGAAAATTGCAGAACGATACAATATTCCCATCGTCGAAGATGCTGCGCAGGCTATCGGCGCAAAATATCCATCTAACAATGGCGTGAAAAATGCGGGACAGATGGGAATTTGCGGATGCTTTTCATTTTTCCCGTCGAAAAATCTCGGTGCAATCGGCGATGGCGGAATCGTCGTTTCAAACGACGAAGAATTCGCTCAAAAAGTCAAAGCACTGCGCAATCACGGCGAAACAACACAATATTATCATTCATTAGTCGGCGGAAATTTCAGACTCGATGCAATTCAAGCGGCGGCGATTCTGATAAAAATCCCGCACCTCGAAAATTGGCACGCTTTGCGAAGAGAAAATGCAGAGTATTACGATGAAAATCTTAAGTTGGACGATGTAATGAAACCTGCGATAAGATATGGCAGAAATTCTCACATTTACAATCAATATGTGATTTCAGTTCCGAACCGCCGCGATGATTTATTAGAATTTCTCTCGAAAAACGAAATCGGCTGCAAAGTATATTATCCCGTTCCGTTTCATCGGCAGAAATGTTTTGATAATCTCGGTTATGGCGACAGCGATTTCCCGAATAGTATATATGCGTCGGAACATACACTTGCGCTGCCAATTTATCCCGAATTGACAACCGAAATGCAGGATTTTGTAATCGAGAAAATAGCAGAATTTTATAAATGAAAATCCCAACTAGGATGGTTGGATTGTCATTGGTATAGAGTGGTTGGGTTTTCCTTTATGTAAAAAATAAAGCAAGAGTGCACATAATTAAAAAGGATCACGGTTCCGTGTAATATTCTTCGGGTAGTTCCACAGCGGTAACAATCACGATAATATTATCGTCGTCGTAGTGATTACGCCCGATGCCATTAGGACCGAACGATACCACAGCCGCCACCCACTTGCTCTCATCGGCAAGCCAATAATCCGAATCCCAAGCGTAATTATGCCCCCAAGGGTCGAGAGGAATTGTGTTCATATATGGTCCGTTCCAATCCATAAATGGCTCATTGTCGTCGTCGTGAACGAGACCTGCTCTGCCGCTGTTGAGGTTCCAGACCTCATTATTAGACCAAAAACACACATACCCAGCAGGAGTGTGTCCCGGATATTCTCCTGTTTCTGTGCTCATTGTTTCGATTGCTTTTGCGATTCTATTGCACCAAAGCGCTGCTTCAGCAACTTTGAACTTCTTTGTGGCTCCACGATACCGAGCAACTGCGAGCGAAGCGAGAATTCCGACAATCACAACGACAACCATCAACTCCACGAGAGTAAAACCCTTTCTCCTATGTCGAATATATTTCACCATCTCATATAGTATATGGCAATTTCTATACCTAAAATCAAGGCTTTTTCATAAGGACTTACAAATTTTCCCCCGAAATATATTTTTGCATTTTGCAAAATACAGTAGTTTTATTACATCACAGGCAGCTCGATTACAATGCGCGTTCCGCTGCCGACGCGGCTCTGAACCTGTATCTTTCCGCTGTGTGCTTCCACAATACGCTTGACCACAGCCATTCCAATACCGATTCCGCTGCGTTTTGTTGAAAAATACGGCTTGAATATTTTTTCAAGCGATTCCGGCGGAATTCCTTTTCCCCTATCTGAAACGGCAATGGATATACCACCGCCTGTTCGAAAAGTCTCGACAATCACGGTTCCGTTCTCATCTGAAGCATCGATTGCATTTTGTATCACATTATGCAGAATTTCAGCGAGCAATGCTGGGTCGGCGTGTATTTTCGGTAAATTTTCCGCGAGATGTGTTTCAATATCGACATCGCCGCTGCGAGCGCGAACCATATCTATAATCCGCATAATCGTGCCGTTCAAATCGACACGCTTGAACTGCGGTGCGGGCAATCTGGAATAATCCAAAAAACTTTTCAATATCCTATCGAGGCGAAGAAGTTCTTCTTCCATAAGTGAAATCCGCTGCGCATAATGTTCATCCGCTCCGATTTCTTCCTGCATAAGTTGCAAGTTCATTCTGATTGTATTCAGAGGGTTTCGCACTTCGTGAGCGAGCGCTCGGGCAAGTTCGGAGATATTTTCGCCGCTATGTTGAACGATAACTTTGCGGCGCCGAAATAGTATGAACCCGAGCACGATACCGAGTAGAAACGATATGATAAATGTAAAAATCATTCCGAACCTGAACCGCCATCTTTTTGCTCATCTTTTTTCTCGCCGATAACGGCAATCGTAGCGCCATCCCCTCCGTTTCGTTCATCTGGCAATTTCAATCTCGATACTCGCGCATCGCCGTGCAATTTATCGCGCAAAAATCGGCGCAGAACTCCTTTCCCTTTGCCGTGAATGATAAGAATTTCTGCGCTTCCCGCCAATACGGCATCGCCGATTATGCGGTCTATTTTATCCCAGGCATCGTCGGGGCGCATACCTCGAATATCGATTTTCTGTGGGACTTCTCGATTTTCGTAAAAGACGCCACCGCTTTTCCTGCGCGATTTGCGATGCCGTTTGCGCTCGTATTCCGCTTCGGTATCTACTCCACTCGAATGGATGCGCAGCGGAAATTTGCCCGAAAGCACTTTGACAAAACCCTGCTCGTCGGTCGGCTCGATAACATCCGCCCATTTATGAAGGCGGTATATGAAAACTCGCTGTTCAGCCTGCAATTGCTTTGGCAGCCCGCGCTTTTTCGCTATATCCTTCTCCGTTTTTTTCAATCTCGCTTTTAGTCGTGATAAAAATTCATCCGATTTTTTCCGCATTTTCGGTTCGGGCGGCTTTTCAGAAACAATTTTTTCCCATTCTGTGCGAATATTTTCGATTTCACGCTCCAATGCGGCAGCGATACGGTTTTCACGCTGCTCTTCGTATGAACGGCGCAATCGCTCGATTTCTTTCTGCTTGACAAGATTAGACGATATCAGCGCTTCGAGCATCTCCCGTTTTTCCCTGATATCGGCTTCTTCTTCGATTATGCGGTGGCGGATTTGCTCAATTTCTCGCGTTTTCGTCTGCAAATCGGAGATGATTTTATCGAGTGCGGTTCCTTCGTGAGATAATTCCCGCGCTCTGACGAGAATATCTTTTTGAACACCGAGCATACCTGCGATTTCATTTGCCCAACTTCGTCCAGGAACGCCGAGCAGCAGTCGATATGTGGGCGATATGCTTTTCTGGTCGAATTCCATTGCAGCGTTGACGACATCTTCGCGAGCGGATGCCATTCCGAGAAGCCCGCCGAGATGTGTGTTTGCGATTATCATCGAGCCATTGTCGAGCAATTGCTCTAAAAATGCCCACGAAAGCGGTGTTCCTTCTTGCGGGTCGGTTGCGCTGCCGAGTTCATCAAATAGAACGAGCGAATTTTTATCAGAATTTTCTAATGCGTATTTATAGTGAATGATATGGCTCGCAAATGATGATATACTCGCCGAAACGGATTGTTCGTCGCCGATGTCGGCGAAGAATTTTTTG
>JALTEE010000159.1 GCA_027007865.1 bacterium | reverse complement strand
CACCAATAGATGATACGATGAAAACATTATGGGAAAACGGAATCGATTTAAGAGGAATTTTTAATGGGGAAGGTTCGGCAGTTTATAAAAAAATGATGCAAACTTATGAAGATACATCTCAATGGTGGGATACTTCGCCACCTGTTCTGGTTGATTCTCTTTCATATGGAACTTTTCATCATAAATATATGATTTTTGATTACAATCAAGTTTCTCTCGACCCGACAGTTCTAACAGGTTCTATGAACTGGTCTGCTTCTGGTTTCAATAACAATAACGAGTGCGTTCTCATCATTCACAGTTATGAAATTGCGCAGAAATTTTTCTGCGAATTTGCCACGAGATATGTCGAAGCGGGCGGCTCGCTCGCAAAAATTTCCGAAATGGCGCAAAGCATTAAACCGCCGCTGAGAATTTTTCCGAATCCCGTGCAGAGATATTTTTTCACTGCGTCTTCTCTGCCCGTCGAAATTTTTAATATACGCGGAAGATTTTTGGGAGAATATTTTCCACCTGTGGATGTATCGAAATTTCCTGCAGGGAAATATATCGTGAAATCTGAGGATGGCACGAATAGCATCATATTGATTAAATAAGAAAGTTTTATATCTCGCGACTTTTTTGTAATTCATTTTAACATCGCTAAATAGTTGACATTTCGATTCCGCTATTTATCTTGTGAAAAACCGTAATCGATAACAGCGAGGAGCGATATGCGTCGAGCAAAGGTTGTCGGGAATATTTGGGCATCGAAGATGGAGCCGTCTCTAAACGGTTTTAGAATAGCTATTTTATGCGAAAAATCGGACAATGGAGCGGAAGACTATTTTCTCGCCGTCGATACTGTCGATGCTGGTATTGGCGATGAAGTGCTGACTGTTTCGGGCAGCGCATCCCGCCAAAGCAGTGCGACGAAAAAATCCCCATCGGACACGACAATCGTTGCAATTATCGACCCGAACGACGAAAATAACAAATGGCAAAATTCAAATACCAAACACAAATAGCCGGCAACTGAATCGGGAGGATAATATGGAAAAATTAAGAATTAAAGATTCGCTATTGTATTTTTTCCGCAGCGATGGCTGGTTCATAAAATTTCTCGCCATCGTAGGACTTATTTTCGTTCCGATAATCGGCTGGTTCGCTATTATGGGATATTTTTTGCGCATTGCGAAAAGATGGCTTAACGAAGAATACGAAGGTCTGCCCGGCTTTTCCGAGTTTGGAACTCTTATTGCATCGGGGTTTTTCCTTTTTATAGTTATAATTGTATATGGTCTTCCGCAATTTCTGTTCGCATTTATTCCGTGTTTAGGCAATTTGCTTTCCACTGCATACGGCATAATTTTAGCGCTCATAATGCCGTATATTATTTGCACAATAGCCACCGAAGAAACAATTTCGGGAAATGTCTTTGCATTCAATGAAATTATAAAATTCGTTCAGGAAAACATTATCAATCTATTGATACTTTTTCTTGTAGAATTGGTTACCGGCGTCGTCTCTGCGATTTTGCTTGTGCCGTTTATCGCGGGCGGAGCAATACTCATTTCAATTGGCGAAGGGAAATATCTGATTCCCGCTTTGTTCGCATTCGGTATAGGCGCAATAATTCTCGCTGTGGTCGGTGTTTGGTCATCCTCGGTTTCATATTCTCTTTCGGGGAATGTTGTCGGCATCTGGCAGCGGAAAAAGTCTTCTGTCAGCGAGCAGCCACCGTCAGAAGAACCACCCACAATTAACCATATACAATGATTATCCGTCGATGAAATCTTCCTATGGCATAGGAGTAAAAATCGTGCTCGGTCTCGATGTCGTATGGACAATCACTGTCGCACTGATTTTTCTCGCGCCATATTTAGCGAGTATCGACAGTCCGCTATCGGGAATAATTTATCTTCTCTTTAAACCCACCTGTCATCAGATGGCGAGCCGCTCGTTTTTTCTATGGGGACATCAGTTCGCTGTCTGTGCGAGATGCACGGGAATATGGTCATCGCTAATGGTATTCGGATACATCGGCACGATTCTGCTGTTTTTGAAAAAGTTGCGCCCGTTGAATTTGATATGGTTTGCTGCTGCGTTGCTTCCTCTCGCAATAGACGGCACAACGCAACTCACCGGTTTTCGTGAAAGCACGAATCTCTTGCGCTTGATAACTGGCGCTATTTCAGGCGGAGCGGTTATATGGTTCATTTACCCGAGAATATGGGTCGCCGATGAAAATTGGGGCAAATCCAGCCACAAAAATTCGCATCTCCGAAGCCGCAAATCGTTTTGAGCAGCTCACGAATCGTTTTGAGCAGACCAAAAATCATGTGTAGCAGCCTTACAACCATAAGCATTTGAGCCAAAATCACCAAAATTTGCTCCCGAAAATGAATCGCGGGAAAAAGTTTCCGCTTCTGTCCGAGCTTCTGTCGTTTCTTTATTATCGTCAATAAAAAGATTTTGACCCTCGATATCCATTGCTTATTTTATTATCGAAGAGGTTATAATTATGAATGCAGCAGTTAAAAAGGAATTTATGACCGTTTTGGAAAATATGCCTAATGAAAAAATCGATATTCTTTTGCGGTTTGCGTCGTGGTCAAGAAAAACAATCGAGGGGGAAGGTATAACGAAAGGAGAAATGCAATAGGGTTTATACAATCGTTAGCAGGCATTAGAGAAACAAAAAGAGATAAAGGAAAAATAAAATATGAGTTCACAAAAATATTCAGTAAATCAGCCATTAATTGAAACCTTGATTTCTTGGGTAAAAT
>JALTEE010000158.1 GCA_027007865.1 bacterium | reverse complement strand
ATATAGTCCATTCTTTTTTATCATCGCAATTCCAATTTTTATCGCAAAAAATGATGATACAATCATTGCCGCATATCCCAGAGATAGAAATTTTTCATTGAGCATCGACATAAACAACACGATTTCCATAGAAAATATTATCGAAAATCCTTTCAAAAAATTTACTTTTGCAAAGACATACGAGCGAACGAGGAGCACTATGAAGAAAAATGCGCTTGCGATGGAAAATACCGTCAAAGTCAGATGTATGCCACTATTTGCGAAAAGGATAAATGATAAAAATCTCGATGCGAGGAGCAGGATGTTCACCACGAGAAGTTCGGAATTCTTCTTGTGGACAAAATATGAGGATGTAGCCGGGTTGCACACGGCGACGGCGAACATCCAGGGAACGATGACTTTTATTATCGGGACGATTTCCATATTTTTTGCCCCGAAGACCAGCGGAACATAATATTTTGCTAAGCCGCCAATTATAAAATAGATAGGAAATAGCAAAAGCGCCAGATAGTGAAATTTTTTCAGAATTGTCCTCTCGTCATCGGGGGATTTGCTCATATACGGAAGAAATGTCTGCGTGGCGACCTGCGAGAAAACCCGGTTCGCCATTAGCAAAGTGCGATACGCCAGAGAATACAACCCCAGAACATAATTTCCGAAAAACCTTTCTATCAGGAAAACGGGAAGATTGTAGGAGAATGTGTTGAGAAGTCCCGAGAGCGTCTGAAAAATGACGATTTGTCTGTTGTCGCTGAGGAATTTTTTGATGTATCCAAGTTCCGGTGGAGACAGTTTCACATTCATCTTTTTATAGAGATAATACGACGATGCGAAATTTGCCACCACCATTCCAAACACAAGGGCGATTTCGTTTCTAACAAAATATCCGATGGCAATCGTAAAAATAATCTTCACTGTGAATTGCGACACTGTTGCGATAGAAATTCTTCCGAAAAACTTCTTATCCCTTGCCAATGCGTAGTAAGAATTGAAAACGCTGTTGGATAGATATATGGATAACGCGGCGGTTATGAACAACGCAGAGCTTTTCTGGATAATCGCGAAGATAATCAGCGCGGCAAAACCGATTACATTGGTAATCATAAGAAACCAGCTGGTGAATTGCCCCAGCTTATGCGAATCGTGTTCTTCTTGTTCTGCTACGATGGCGCTGTGCATAGAGAGGTAGGAAAAGGCGGTGATTGTGAGCACCACCGAAACTATATATTGAAAAGTTCCAAATACTTCCGCGGGGAAATCGTATATCCTGAGGAGTATCGGATATTGAACCAGGCTCAAAATCACGATTGCGAGATTGGAGATGAGCATAAAAAACGTGTCCTTGACGATTTTCATATCTCGAACTCCTCCAGGAACGCACTTGCCACGAAATCGACCATCGGCGTATGCGGACTTATCCCGTCTCCACTGGGAAAATTTTTTAAAATTATTTTCTGCAGTTTTTCGTATCCATCGGGGAATTTTCCAGCCGCCATTGTCCGCAGAGGACGGAAAAACCCGTCAATACCGATTGGATTGACATATTTTCCACGAACTATCTCCTTGACTTTATCTATAAATTGTTCCGAAAAATTTTTAAAAATCGGCGATTTCCTCCGCAGCCGCCTCCGTCTGTTTTTTTCTGCGTCGAAGTCAAGCCCAAATTTTTTAAAAATCAGATTTTCGAGGGTTTCATCATAAAATTCCTGCGATACAAGCAATGGCAGCGGGATTTTTTTAAAAAATTCGATGAGTCTTCTATCCCAGAATGGCATCGCCCAATCGAACCCATAAAATTCATACATCCTGTTGCTGTTGACGATGATTTTCGCCTGTCTCTCACGCCAGTTTATAAGCTGCGCCAATTTATATGCCTCATCCGAAATCGAAAATTTTGAAATCTCATCCGCCACATTACGGGATAATCTTTCAGGTATGGGCTTTCCCCTCAATCGATATTGTTTGTAGAGAAAAATTTCTGCCGCAGCACTTACTTCATCCCGCTTTTTCGGGATTTTTTGCGGTATGTGACTCCCCGCGAGAAAATCGGCAGAATGTCCCGATATAATTACGATATCATCCGTTCCGCCAAACTCATCGGCTATCCTTTGGAGCATCGGCATCTCGTGTATCTGCGGAAATGCGCTGAAACTGTGCGGGGAAAAATCGAAAAGATATTTTTCAAAATTACCGCTGGAGAAAAAATCTTTCCATATTGTATCGGTATATTCTGCGCCGAGCCATCGATAGCCCAATTTTTCGGCGACCAATTGGCTCGTCGGTGTCTCTGTGATATTCCCTTTCATCCCGTAGTTTGCGCACACCACATTTTCGTATCCCAGCATCTTCAACATCGCCGTCACGAGGCGGGAATCGTATCCCCCGCTCAATGGAACCAGCGCCGTTCTACCATCCAGCGCATCGATTAGCTCGCTAAAGATAGCCTCAAGGATATTCAGCAGCTCTTCCGAGAGCGCAGAAAACTTTGCGTCAGAAGTATGCGGGGAATAGTATAAAAAATCATCCTCTATCTTCAAGCCTCCATCGGTAAATTTAAAAATTTCACCTGCTCGAATCTGATAGATGTTTTTGAAAAAAGTTCTTTTCTGTGCCGCATAGCCGAGTCCAAGAAATTCGAGCATCGAATCGAAATCGAGCGAAGTCTTTTGGCAAACGAGATTTTGTGCATTATTGGTGAAAAAATATTTTCCCCCATCTCTGCTAAAAAATATGGGGAATTGTCTGACTATTCCAGAATAGATGGTTATAGTA
>JALTEE010000157.1 GCA_027007865.1 bacterium | reverse complement strand
AACTATACCGACACAATTTTCGTTAGAGACATACGATTATGAACTTCCGAAGGACAGGATAGCGCAATATCCCGCGGAACCGAGAGATTCGTCAAAACTGCTCGTTGTAAAAAACGATGGCAAACTCGGAGAGCGAATTTTTTCGGAAATAGGAGATTTGCTCATACCCGGCGATTTACTCGTGCTCAATGATACTCGCGTTTTCCCTGCACGAATTTTTGGAAAAAAGAAAACAGGCGGGAATGTCGAATTTCTGCTGCTTCAAAATCTTGCTCTGCGGAAATGGCAAGTTCTCGTTCGCCCGGGGCGCAGAGTGAGAACAGGAACGGTCATCGATTTTGCAGGCGAAATGGAGGCGCAAATAATCGAGCGTCTCGACGACGGCTCACGCATTGCGGAATTCTCCGCCGATGGCGAACAGTTCTGGCAAATCCTCGACCGCATCGGGCATATTCCGCTGCCGCACTACATCGACCGCGACGACGCACCGAGCGATAAAGAGCGCTATCAAACAATTTACGCTCGCAATCGAGGCGCAATCGCCGCACCGACAGCAGGATTGCATTTCACAAAAAATCTACTCGAAAAAATCGGCAGTAAAGGCGTCGAAATCGCATCCGTCACTCTAAATGTCGGCTGGGGAACATTCAAGCCAATCGAAGTTTCCGACATTCGAAAACACAAAATGCACAGGGAGTCTTACACGATATCAGATGAAGCGGCGGAAAAAATAAATTCAGCGCACAACGATAACAGACGAATCATCGCCGTTGGGACAACTACGACTCGAGCAGTCGAATCTGCCTCATCGGAAAACATTCCAATTATGCCACAGCAAAAATGGACTGATATATTTATATTCCCCGGATACAAATTCAAAATAGTCGATGCGATGATAACCAATTTTCACCTTCCACGCTCATCGCTAATCGTGATGGTCAGCGCATTCGCAGGGATAGAAACGATTGCGAAAGCATACAAATACGCTCTCGAACATAATTTCAGGTTCTATTCATACGGCGATGCGATGTTATTGGAGCGAAAAAAGTTCAAACTCTAAAATTCAAAGTTCCCCGTCTCTCATATTAAAAATATGCAATAACAGAAACACGATAATAACACCAGGAGAATAAATAAACACCTGAAATGGTAGAGCGGTTTTTAATTTGAAGCATTAAATTTTAGACATTAAACTTTTGTCCTGCTCAAGCGGGCTCGAATTTTGAACCGAGCAGCAGGTATATCGTTTTTCGATTTGCAGTCCAAGATTTTCTGCTTCTTCGATTGCACTTTCCGACCACAGCGCCATTCTATTGATTCCTGCTCGGAGTGCCCATTTTTCAAGTTCGTATCGATATTCGCCGCGGGGTCTTGCGCAGCCGAGAGATTGAACTATATTCGGAAACATTTCTCGTCCGGAAACGATTATGTCCACCGCTTGCTCGATTGGAATTGGCGCTACATCTCTGCCGATGGAAACGGCAGGCATTAGCACAACATAACTCAAAAATTCGATTGGATAATCTTTCAGTATTTTCAACGCATTTCTTTCGCCGATAATTTTTCCACCGAGACCGATAATGATATGAGGAATGACATTTAAATTGTATGAGAACAATGCATCGAGGGCGGTTTTCACTTTTACGATACCGTTATCGAGATTTAGAATGTTTTTTGCGGTTTTATCGTCGCCAACGATGTCGAGCAGGACCTGGTCGATTTGCGAATGTGAAATCGCTTCGGCAAGTTCTTTTGTTGCGAAACCTGTATGTGCAGACACATAAAATCCCATCTCCTTCAATTTTGGCACGGCAGGCAGCAGCGGAAATAGCGGAACATAACCGTCTTTCGTCGAGCCGCCCGATAACAACATCCCTTCGATGCCATCCCGTTTCCATTGTTTTGCGAGTGATAGTAGTTCTTCTGCTGTTCTGGCGGGCGGCATCGGTTTCAGAAGTTTTCCGCGGCAGTGTTTACATTGCAGTTCGCATTCGCTTCCCGTAACGGAAACAGCGGGATAGCGACCTTTTTCGCCATAGAGAGTGAACATCCCCGGCAGATAAAATGTTATTTTTCTACCGAAATTTTTCCACGATGTTCCCGCAGCACGCTCCACACGGCGAACAAGTTCATCGGAAATTCCAGGCGATTCGTATTGCTTCTGTAAATTTCTCATCATTGCTATTCCAATATTTCAATAGATTATTCCTTCGCTCCAATGCTCTATTCAACGCACTTCGCAAAAAGCGCATCTTTCGCTCGTAGGAATAAATCAGTGTTTTGGCATCGTTTATTGTATCGGACATTATTGCTTTTGCAATCGTGTTTCCAGCGATTTGTCCGCTTTCGTATGCGTTAGCGATACCCGCGCCTGTGATTGGGTCGGTTGTTCCAGCGGCATCGCCGGCGAGGAAAATTCTGCCATCGGAAATTTTCGCTCGCATTCCGCCGATAGGAATTAGCCCGCCTGTTTTCGATATCGGTTGCGGGACGATGTAATCGCTGAAAAAGTTTGCAACATCTTCGAGCATCGACAATGAAACATTTTCCGCGCCCACCCCGAGATTTGCGACATCTCCTTTCGGGAAAAGCCAGGCATATCCGCCGATAAATTTCCTATCGAACATAACCATCGTATCTAAAAGTTCTTTTTTCAACGAAACGAGCCATTGAACAGCAGGAATATTTTTTTGTTTGTTCAATCCCAAAAAATTTGCGGTCGATGATTTTGGACCATCGGCGCCGACGATGAAATGCATTTCGATTGTTCGCTTT
>JALTEE010000156.1 GCA_027007865.1 bacterium | reverse complement strand
CTGTTGCTTCCGAATTTTCTTGCGACTGGAAATTTCCGATTTCAAGAGTTCCATATCTCGTATTCCAGCCTGCGCACCATCGGCATATTCTCCTGATGTGAATTTTTCGAGATATTTATTATAATATCCAATCGCTTCATCTGCAAGGTCGGCACGCGAAAATTGGTGCGCCTTCTCGCCAAACAGTTGCGCAAGATTATAGTAATATTCGGGAGCGATTTTTATCAACTCGTTCCAAGCATCGAGATATTCATATTCGTTCTCGAGCGCCTTTTCAAAATGCTTTTGCGCATTCGCATTATCACCTTTCGCAATATATATCTGTCCTGCCTTAAAATGCAAAAAAGCATTCTGAGGACGAAGTGCAACCGCCTTTTCGATATAATTCACAGCGGTGGAAAAATCGCCTTCCTCCTTCGCTTTCCATGCATAGTTGTAAAGAAATTCAGGATTGTTCAAATTGCTCTCGAGCTGGGGAACCATATCCATAAGTGTTTTATCCGTGTATAGCGGAAACTCCTTCGGCTTGGAAAAAATATCGTCATATTTCCCAGCAAAACACAATCCTATTAACACAAGAATATATATGTATTTAAAAATCCGCATATTGCCTCCAATGGCTCTACTCATAACAATTATAGAAAATTATCTTGGCTCCAATTCTTCTTCTCTAAATGTTTTCAGTGGGAGTTCCTCATCCCATTTCCTGCCCGCCACATATTCGAATTGCGATTGAACATTTTCAGAAACCCATTTGAAAATCTGCTCCACAGGGATATCTTCGGGGCAGGCTTCGCCACAGGCACCGCAGGCAACACAACTTGTCGCCATATGAGTCATTCTACCGAGATGAAACAGCATAACATCTGTCGGTGCGCGAAGTGCTCCCTTTCGCTCCGCAAGTTCGAGAAAAGCATCACCCTCGAAATCAAGCGCCTCCGATTCAAAAAAGCACTCGCGACAAATACAAATAGGACAATTAGTCATACAGTTGTGGCAGTTGATACAGTGTGAAAATGTATTCATCAAATTATCGAGTCCGGCAGATTGTTCATCGAGTTTAGCATAAAGTTCCTTCTTGCTCTCCGCGCGTTTTTCTGCAATCGCACCGTATTTTGCAGCAGGAATATCTTCGCTGAACTCTACATCGAGATTATTTAAAAATTCTTTTCCTGCATCGGTATATGCGACAAATGGCGCACCATCTTCGAATGCGAGAAAACCGATGTCGGCAGTATCCGCTCTGCTTATATCGCAACTCTGGCAGACAGGTCGAATTTTTTCAAAATTATCGCCGCCATAAAATGTATCGCCATCGGGTATTTCCGCATTTTGAAATTCCTTTCTCGGAATTGTTCCAGCACAATCGAATGTAAGATAAATTATGTTCTCATTCTGTATTTGAGCAAGTTTCACCAATTCGACAGTGGCTCGCATCTCGCAAGGGCGAAGAACGGCGAGAATTTTTTTATCTGGCGGAGCCAATTTTGTCAGTTTTCTGATAAAGTTTGCGCCATTACCGGGAAAATACGGCATCAGCGGGTCAGCATCGTCGAGCATTTCTGGTTTTGATATAAGCGTATGCGTCGCCGCATCGGGAGCGGTTTTCCTGAGCATAACAACTCCTCCGACTTCCCCCTTTTCCAGCGCCTTGCGTGCTATGTCGATAATTTTTTCCGAAAACATCTTCTATTCCTCCTTCAATTTCCAACTATGTATTAGTGCATCTTATAGAAAAAATTGTTTTTATGTATCCCATCTTTTCGCTATCGGGTTCGGACCCAGTTTTTTAATCTTCTCGGTGAATTTTGTCACACTATCCACAAATTTTTTCCCTTCGCTCGCAGAAATCCATTCGAGATATACGCGTTCAGGTTCGAGTTTAAGCGTTTTGAATATTTCTTTGAGAATTGTCACTCTTCTGCGGGCTTTGTAATTGCCTGATATATAGTGGCAGTCGCCAGGATGACATCCTCCAATCATAACGCCATCAGCACCGGACAAAAGCGCACGAATTATATAACTCGGGTCGACGGAGCCAGAACACATAACACGAATAGGACGGATATTAGCCGGATATTCCATCCTCGATGTTCCTGCAAGGTCAGCCGCCGCAGATGTGCACCAATTGCAGAAAAAACCGACTATCTTTGGCTCGAATTGCTCTGCCATAAATGCCTCCAATATTTTTAAACTTTTCTATGCTCTTATGTTTTATTCTATCTCTTCTGGAAAAGAAACTAAAAATTTCGAATAAAATCTCATCACAAATTTTTGCTTTCGCTCTATCATCATAACAAGAAGCGCAGCCAACGCAATACTGAAAAACACCACAGTATATGCTATACCTTGAATAATTTCGCCGCCTGCAATTCCCTTTTGCAGTGGAATCGACGCAAGCACAGCAGCAGCAAGTCCTTTCGGAATAAGCGCCGCCATAACTTCAGCATCGCAGCGCGGTACCTTTTTAGGCATTGCTATACCGACAACAATACCACGCGCTAAAAATAAAACAATCGAAATAACTAAACCGATTAAAATCACTCCAATATTGCCAAATTTAATCGATAATCCAAGATAAATAAAGAAAAAGATTTTCAACAAGAAAACAGTTTCTTCAAAAAATGTGCGCTCGTATTTAGAAATCTGTTCAGGCCTGTTCATAGCGAAACGAGTGTATTTCTGTATCTGCTCGACAGGAAAATCTTTTAGGTTCGCCAAAGTAATCCCAAATGCCAATACGGCAATCGCTCCACTATATCCAAGAAATTCCGCTACAC
>JALTEE010000155.1 GCA_027007865.1 bacterium | reverse complement strand
GTCTGGTGTCAACAAGGGAGCATACTCCCTTGTTGACACCAGACAGCGTGATTTTGCACGAGGAATTGAACGGATTTGGATAAATATTTACATCGAATTTTTTGGGAGTATTTTTTTCATTATGTTGGATAGACAACGCTTCTGCGAGGTGAGTTCTCGCCTGTGTGGCATTCGCTGCGAAATCAGAGAGGTCGTCGCCTGCGACAACGGCATATACGATTGTATCGCTTGCACCTGCTGGAATCGAGAGCGCTCCGTTTGCAATGATGAGCGACCAATCATCTACAACATCTCCCGAACTTGCAGAAAATGCACCCGATAGAAAATTGTATTTCACGGTATCTTCCCAGCCTAATCCGGATGGATATACATAGGTAGGATTGTTGACTACACTGCCCCTGTCGATGTCGCTGATACCGACAAGACCGACATAGGCGGGATGCGCCGGCGGAGACTGCGAATCCCACATATAGCACCAATTGTTCCCCGAATCGAATGATGCCTTGTCATACCAACTGCTGTTGTAATTTATATCGAAGTCGAGGTATAGCCCGAGATAGAAGTTCGAAATTGTGGAAGTCGTCAAATTCGATACGATATATCTGAGCAAGACAAAATCATTGTCGGGAGCGGAACTCCATCCCATAGCGAGCAAATCCACTCGTGCTCTCGTATCCGGGTCGACGAATGCACAGGAAAGTTCTTTGTCGGCGAATGTTCCCGGCAGCGACGATTGAATGTCCGAAATAGGCTGAATTTCACTGCTGTTGCCGTTATCGCCTGTGGCGACATCCGTATAACTAAATCCAATGAACAATCCGCCACCGTATAGATAATTGTATCCGCCATATATGAACCCACTTCCTGCGGAACTCGAACTCGATGGGTCGTAAAATCCCACTTCGCCGAAATTCGTAATCGTCAATGTAACAGCGCCGACATCGACATCGGCGGTCTGGCGAGGATAATTCGCCACCGTTACGGAAAATGTGTCCGACCAAGAATACCCGCCGTCTGCGGTAATGTGCATTATTACATCGAACGAGTATCCGGGCGGAACGGATGGTGAAACCTGCAGAACATAAGGGTCAGCGGAATTCGTTGCGTTTCCACCCGTCGAGATATCTCCAAAATTTGCCGAATTGTCGAGCACGGTAACATAGGACGATACCTCCGAAATCGTAGCGGCAACTCCTGTGGCATCCATTCCCGAGTTCGAGATGGTTACGGGCATATTAAATGTCTCGCCGGGGTCGGCAATTCCATTGTCGTTTCCCAACGGGTCGTCGATTGTGTGGCTTTCGTATGCTACCACAGGGAAACTCGGCACAGGCGCAGCGGAAACGGCTTCGTCGAGTCTGATTCTACCGGAGCCATAGAGCGAATCCTTTCCCGCCGGGCCGAGAGGAAGAGCTGTATTTTGCAGTAGCGAATCGAGTGTTTTCGGCGTCATCGCGGGGTTTTTGGATAGCAGAACCGCCAGAGCGCCTGCTGTGTGCGGAGTTGCCATACTTGTTCCGCTATTTATCGAGTAATTATAATCGCTGGAGCCGTATGTCGATTTTATACCAACTCCAGGAGCGCATATATCGGGTTTCATAAGTCCCGGTGGATATGGATAATCACTGTAATCGCCTGTGTTCCAATGAGTAGGTCCATTACTCGAGAACGATGCGATGTCATCTGAAGAATTCGTAGCACCGACAGCAATGACGCCCGTTCGGTTGTTCCCTTCGCCAGTCCTTTTCCACGGAGATGGGCAGTCGGCAGGAGAATCCAAATCCTGTGGAGCACTATAATCGCCCTGTTCATTGCCAGCAGCACAAGCGGCAACTACTCCCGCCGTGAGAACATCTTCCATTATTGGCCGCATAAAATTCTTAATGCTATTGCTGGGGTTTTGCCATCCGAGAGAAAGCGAAAGGATATCTGCACCATTATTCACGGCATATTGGATTCCATCGGCGAGCGCCGATGCCGTGCCTGTCCCGCCGGAGCCCATAACTTTTACCGCCATCAATTTTGCCCCGGGAGCGACGCCTGTTTGCGAACCGTTTGTGCCATCGCCGACAACCGTTCCGGAACAATGTGTTCCGTGATATACAGGTGCGTTGTCGTCCATTGGGTCGCCGTCGCCATTATAAGTATCGTATCCGTAGTAATCGTCAGTATAGCCGTTTCCATCGTCATCTACCCCGTTGTCGGGAATTTCGCCATCATTATGCCACATCCGCGATGCAAGGTCGAGATGTGTATATCGTGTTCCCGTATCCAGCACCGCAACAAGAACATTCTGCCCAGTGTATCCCCATCCCCAGCAAGTCGGCGCATTTATTTGATTAACTCCCCACACGATTTCGAGTGCATCGGCGGCTTCGGTTGCGCCTGTGATGTGAAAACCTTCGCTGTCTTCGAATGCATCGACGACGCAGGGCAGATTTCGAAGCGCTTCTATCGTGCCGTCTCCCGAAAATTTTATCTTCGCTCCATTGCCGAGCCAAAAACCACTTTCTATTTCAACATTGCAGTTTGAAGGAAGTATCGGAAGATAGCTGCAAAATTCATCAAGCGATAATCGGTTGACAGATTTTAAATATTTGATTGCTCTGTGTCTTCTATATGGTTTATCGAGGGAACGAATTTTCATAATTTCGCTATTAAAATCGGCAGGACGACGGAGAACGACGATACCTGTTCGATAAGTTTCGTGCTGCGAAATAGAATTTGCAAAAGAAACCAGCGTAATAATCGAGAATAAAAAAATGGCGATAAAATATGTTTTCATTGTTTGCTCCATAAAAAT
>JALTEE010000154.1 GCA_027007865.1 bacterium | reverse complement strand
TTATGAGTGTCAGGAGTATTGTAGTAGCATTGTTGAGAATTCTCGCTATTTTCTGGGGAATTCTTGCTATACTCGGTTTCTTTGTACTGCTCGGGCTTGCGCAACTTATTCCGGTGTTAAATGTTATTGGCGGAGGATTGAGTGCGCTTATGGCTCTTATTCTCGGGCTATTTCTTTTTGCAACTGCTTATGCGGGAGCAGAAATAATTCAATCGATAGCACGACTCGAAAAACTTATGGAAACTCACGAAAAATCTCAAGAAAAATAATAAGTAGAACCATATTAACAAATTAAATCATTAGAAGAATGGACTCCATATTAAAGCGGAGTCCATTTTTAATTTACATTTTCTTCAATCCATTTCGCCGCTTTGCGCATTCGCCGAATTACGACATCTTTACCAAGAATTTTTAACATCTCAAACAATCCGGGTCCCTTTGTTAATCCCGATACAGCAAGTCTTATCGGATGTATCAGTTTCCCCGCTCCAACATTCAAGACTTTCATATAATCTCGCACTACACCTTCCATTGCGGGTTCTGTCCAGTCATCAAGCGCTTCGAATTTATCGGCAATATATTTTAGCCATTCCGCACGCTCGTATTTGAAATTCTTCTTAACCCCCTTCGCATCGTATTCTGTCGGTTCTCGGAAAAAATAGAAGCCGAGTTCTTTTATGTCGGATAATTTCTTCAATCGTTCCTGCATCGCCGCAGAAATGCTATTCAGATATTCCATGTCATATTCGTCATCATCAAGCCAGCCCCATTTTTTATACATCGGAATTAGTTTCGATGTCAACTCTTCCACACTCATCATTCTAATATATTCGCCGTTCATCCATTCAAGTTTTTCAAAGTCGAATATTGCGGGTTTCGTTGATAGCCCATCAAGGTTAAATCTTTTTATTAGTTCACTTCGAGAAAAAATTTCCGTGTCATCCTTCGGCGACCAGCCGAGCAATGCGAGGAAATTAAACATCGCTTCGGCAGAAATTCCTTGCTTTTCAAATTCCGTAATAGCGGTTGCACCGTGCCGCTTCGATAATTTAGAGCGGTCTTTCCCTAATATCATAGCGAGATGAACCATCTTTGGCGGTTCCCAGCCGAGTGCATCATAAATGTGTTTGTGCTTTCCAGCGCTCGATATAAATTCTTCGCCACGAAAAATGTGCGTGATTTGCATTAAATGGTCATCGATTACCACAGCAAAATTATATGTCGGAAAGCCATCGGATTTTATCAGAACAATGTCGTCCTGCGTCGCGTTATCGAAGCAAATTTTTCCACGGAGAACATCGTCGAAGCAACTCTCACCCGACAGCGGCATTTTGAAGCGGACAACTGTGTTCGGGTCGCTTGGGTCGCTTTTAATGCCGCGCTCACGGCAGTGGCGGTCATACATAAAGTTCAATTTCTTCGCTCGCATTTCAGCGCGCACCTTTTCGAGGCGTTCAGGCGAGCAGTCGCAATAGTATGCTTTCCCTTCATCGACGAGTTTTTTCGCATACTTATGATAGATATTGAGCCTTTTCGATTGGAAATAGGGTCCAAAATCTCCGCCAACATCGGGACCTTCATCCCATTCCAATCCGAGCCATCGAAGCCCGTTCATAATTGCACCGAGCGCTTCTGGGGTATATCTTTCTCTGTCGGTATCTTCGATGCGCAAAATAAATTTTCCGTTATTGTGGCGTGCGAAAAGGTAGTTGAATAGAGCGGTTCGAATATTTCCTATGTGAGGCAACCCCGTCGGCGACGGAGCAAAACGAACTCTAACCATAATATCTCCCTGTGATTACTCATCCATCGGGGTTAATCCCATTTTTATAGCATATCTTGTCAATTCTGCGACATTGTGAATGTCGAGGCGGCTCATAATTTGCTGGCGGTGGGTATCAATTGTTTTTACACTTACACCGAGCTTATGGGCGATTTCTTTATTTGTTTTCCCTTCGGATATAAGTTGCAAAACTTCGCATTCTCGTGGTGTCAAAATAGAAAATATCGACGGTATCTGTTCTTCACCGCTGAATAGAAAATCTTTTACAAATGCACCCGCGATTTCAGGAGACAAATAAATTCGTCCCGACATAATAGTCTCTATCGCATTTAGCAACTCTTCATAAGCGCAATCTTTAACGAGATAACCGGAAGCACCCGCACGAAGCATCTCTGCAATATATTTCTCATTAGAATGCATTGATAAGGCGAGTATTTTTGTATCTGGAACGAGGGCTTTCAGCTGGCGCGTTGCCTGAATACCATTGACATTTTTCATCCCAATATCCATTATAACGATGTCGGGCAGCAATTCCTGAATAATATCTATCGCCTCCAAACCACTGCTTGCTTGACCGACTACTTCTATGTTAGGTTTCTTTTCAAGAAGCGAATATAACCCTTCGCGAAATAGTTTATGGTCGTCCACAAGAACTGTTCTAATAGTCATAATTTTCCCCCCTTTCTTCTTGTCGGAACTTCGATAACAAACTTCGAACCCTTCCCTCGCTCGGAATAAACTTCAAATTTCCCACCGAGATAATCGAGTTTTTCACGAATGCTGAACAGTCCAAATCCCTCCCCTTTTTCGTATGAGAAGGTTTTTGCAACATCGAAACCAATCCCGTCATCTTCGAATGTTATTTTAGTTACATCGACAACATTTGAAACAGAAACTTTTACATTTTTCGCATTAGAATGCTTAATCGTATTTACCATCAATTCCCTTACAATTCTATATAATGTTATTTTAAATTCAATATTTTTTTTTTTTATTTTTTAGTTTTTTGTTTCTTATTCATACTTT
>JALTEE010000153.1 GCA_027007865.1 bacterium | reverse complement strand
AATGGAGGATAAATAATGAAAAAATATGTATTTTTAGCATTTGCGTCTATGATGCTATTTTTCGGTTGCTCGCAGGAGCAGAACAATCCGCCGCAGATAAGCAATATTTCCATCAGCCCCGATTGTGTTGCTGTCGGAGATGTTATCACACTCGATTGCACTGCATCCGACCCGGATGGCGATGTGCTGACATATCAATGGTCTTGTTCACAGTGGACTTCTGATAAATCGGGTGCGGAAGTAACATTCGTTCCCGATGAAGCGGGTGATTTTCAATTGACTGTCTCCGTTTCCGATGGCGAAGCAACCACAACAAGCGATTTAACTATAATAATTCATCCGCAACATCCGCAGTTGATTGTTTCGTTGAGCGATGATGATTCCGTTAACTGCGACTTATATCTATATCACAGCGGAAGTCTCATCGCATCGTCCACTTCCGCAGATAATTACGATTCTATTGCGCAAACCCTCGACCACAACAACGATTACGAATTGCGCATTGTTTGCGAAAGCGGCAACGGTTTATATTCCATTTCAGTTGGTGGAGATTTCGACAGCGCAGGATACAGTGGAACATTAAGCGAAACAGGCGATAGCATAGATGTATTCTTTTTAAACGATTGCACAGGTTTATCTAAAATAGATTGATATCGGAGCATAAATTCGCTACTCTTTGCGACGAAATTTTTAACCGCATAGGAGTTAAAAAATGCTATATAGAACATTGCTTTGGCTCGGTATAATCATTGCTGCGTGGTTATTTGCCAAATTGTTGTCGTGGCTGCTCGGGGTATTTCATCGCAAATTTGCATCGAAAACGGCGACGAAATTGGACGATTACATTATCGAAGCGTTGCGAAAAGAGCCGTTCACGCATATTGCAATTTTGCTCGCGCTTGTCTGGGTCGTCAATGACGCTGCCACAAATTTTCCAGCGGGCGACGAGCGATTGATAAACATTTTGCGCTATATTCTTGTCATCTATGGCATTTTTCTCGGCGCTATCGTCGTGGACGGTTTGATTGGAGCGATTCTGAACTGGGCGCGGGAAGAAGTAGCGCCGAAAGCGGATTTGAAAATGCTTTCAGAATTTTTCCCGCTTTTGAAGCGAATCGCCCGAGCGACGATATATACTATTGCGATTGTCATCGTTCTTTCTTATCTCGGCGTAGATGTCAGTGCGCTCGTCGTTTCGATGGGAGTCGCGGGCGCAGCGATTGCACTTGCCGTCAAGGATACTATCGAGAATGCAATTTCGGGAATTTTAATAATGCTCGACAGGCCGTTCCGCATCGGCGATAGAGTAAAACTTTTATCAGGTGAAATCGGCGACATATTCGAAATCGGGCTGCGAAGCACTAAAATCCTGACATTCGACAATACCTTAATAATTCTGCCCAATGCAAAACTCTTATCCGAACAAATTACCAATCTTTCCTATCCAAATCCCGTGATGCGCGTAAAAGTGGATGTCGGCGTTGCCTACGGCACAGATGTCGAAAAAGCAAAGTCGGTTATGGAGCGTGTCGCAGCGGAACATTCGGATATTTTGAAAGAACCCGAACCGAAAGCGTATTTCATCGAATTCGGCGACAACGCATTAGAACTCGTGCTAATCGGGAGAGTCGGGAAATATACTAATGCGTGGGATACGCAGAATCAATTAAGAGAGCGGATATACAAAGCATTTGCCGATGAAAATATAGAAATTCCATTTCCGCAGATGGATGTGCATATTCAAAAAGAAAATAGTGATTGATAAAGAAGCTTATTAAAAAATCTGTATTCCTGTTTTCACGGGAATGACAGTTTTGTGTTTTTGTCATTTCTAACTCGATTTGGAATCCAAAAAAGCTGTTAGGCTTGCATAAATTTAAGCGGACAGAATGGGAGCAATCCCGCCGTTGCGGAATTTCGCTTTACTCAGCCGCGATGCACGGCGAAATGTTGATGGTCAAGCGGAACACTCGTTATCTCGCTATCGTAATAGTTCCGCTGCAAAGCATACCGTCTTTATTTTTTATCGTATATAAATAAGTTCCCGCAGGTAGTTTCTTTGAATTTCTCGTGCCATTCCATTTCATATCTTGAATATCTCCCGGCGGGATACTTCGGCAAAACATTTGTCGCCCGCCGAGGTCGTAAATACATAGTTCGACCTGATTCGACAAGGGTTTGGGATAATAAAACATTACTTCATCGTTGAAACCGTCGCCATTGGGAGTTATCGGATTTGTCGAGAGCGAGCAGGGAAAATTGGGTTCTATCCAGAAGCCGATAGTTTGTTCGGTGCAATTAGGCGGGCAAATTTCCACATTGTCGCAAATATCTATTGTCAATGATAATGAATCACCTGCCGATATCGAACCTACCGATGGAATATTAAGTTTCCATCCCGACATATATTCCTGCGGATGCACGGTTGCCATAATAGTATCGCCATCTACAACGAAATATGCTTCTATTGTCGATGTATCCAGCCCTGCGCCATCGTCGAATGAATTGATAATTGCGGTGAACTCGGGTTCGGGGAGCATTTCTCCGTCGGAAGGCTCGACAAATACCAAATCGGGTGCGGTAATATCGACAAAGTATGACCACTGCTGATATGCGAGTTGATATCCTTCTACGGTTTCTCCGTCGAGCAATTCCACGATAATTTCGCCTTCGGGATAATTCCCAGATGGCGGAGAAATAAATACCGTATCGGCGATTACACTGACACGAGAATCGGATACCTGCAATGTATCGTTCATAACAGTAAATTTGAGAGATGCAAGGTTAATAGGGTCATCGCTGTCGATTAGTATAGCGATTATCAAATCCGTGCAGGATGTATATGCGCCTTCGGGAGGATATATCATCTCCAAATGCGGTCGCTGTATGATTACAATACTATTTATACCGGTGCTGTCTTCCATCCTGTCATCGACGGATTCGCAGTCGAAATCGTTGTCGAAATAATATGCCTGCCATACGAATGTGCTCCCTGCGCTCTGCTGTGGAATATAATCGCTGCTCAAATATATCGTATCTCTGCTTGTGCTGTCGATGCCGAGTTCGGAGCGGTTTGCATCGAATAACAATTCGTTATCGTCATCCCATAATAGATAAGCATCCTGCATATCGAGCGGGTCTGCGGGAGCATATATCCCCGATGTATCGACTAAAATAATAATTATTTTAAATACAGAATCTTCCACCCAGATAGCGGGTTCCAATGATATTATTTCAGGTGATAATGTATCGTCGTCAGGAACATAGAATTGTATATGATTATCGGAATAGTTTTCTCCACAGTTTTGTGCGCAGTCATAGACGATGTAATCTATAGTGTGCGTTTCATCTTCGGAGAAACAGAGCCCGTATTCGGCAGGGTCGAAAGTTATCGAATCGCATTCATCCATATAGTAATATACACTATCTACATAGAGTGAACAGCTGGAAATGCCGCAGCCGTCATCGAAAGCATCTATTTGAACTATCGTCATCGGGTCTAATATCGTGTCGCCGTTATGTATATTTATATTTACGATAGGAGGTGATAAATCTATTATAAACATCACCGAGTCGAGGTTTTCCGATATTGCGCCCAATTCATCGACAGCGCGAATTATTGTGAAATACACGGTATCTCCGTCGGGAAAAGGCGCTGCGGGTGTGAATACTAATGTATCATTCACTAATTCCAAGCGCGAGTCGGCAATTCCTATAGTATCATTATTTATCACGGCGACTAAACTGTCGGCAACGAGGTCTTCGCTGCTCGATACAACCGCCATAATAGTTTGCAGCGAACAGGATGAAAATATGCCATCATCGGGATAGAAAATTACGCCCATTGGACCCGGTAGATTTATTATAATAGACCAGCAGGTATCGAGTATATTAGGACCGCATACTTCTTCGGGAACAGTATCGGAAGCGGTCAGGCAAAAATGTAATGTATCGCCTTCGTAATATATATAACCCAGCGACTCGGCAGACCAATAGAAACAAGTATCAGAAAATATTCCCGAGCCGATTGTGAATGTATCGGTATTTAATGTTAATGTAATAGATGAAGTATCGAGTCCCGAAATATCATCCCAAAGACAGAACGATGTCAATGGCTGTGGGTCGAGAATGATATCACCGTCGGAAGGCGATATTGAAGCATTTGGTGGAGAACGGTCAACGATTATTTCATACGACGGACTCGATATAGTATTACCGAATATGTCGGACAGTTCTAATATTTGAACGGTTATCGTATCGCCATCTGTCAGAGGCAAGCCCGGCGAGAAAAATAGCGTATCGTTTGCAAAAGTCATTCCATCGGGATAATCGTATTCGGTGCTGTTATATAATAACGAAATTGAACTTGTGTCAATCGATACGGAATCGTATAACCACCAGTAAATCACGAGAGATTCGCACGCAGTAATATTCGAGAATAGCGGGAGATATGAAGGCGCAACGGTATCGACATAAAATGTCCAGCAGGTATCGGAACTATTTGGACCACAAAGAGATATAGAAACCGAATCCGATGCGCCGATACATATCTCGACTTCTCCGCCAAGCGCCAGTCCGAGTGAAGAAGTGTTTATTAAAAGCGTATCGTCTGCGAAGGAAACGCCGACACTCGAGAGATTAAAGTCCGTTCCGTCGATGTTTCCAAAAATACTCGTATCCATCAATCCGATGCCGCCATCAGTGATTTGCACCGCTATAATCGGGTTCGGTCCCACCGTTTCATTCAAAGCGGGAGATATAATATAATAATCGGGTGGTTCGAGGTCTACATCGAATGCGAAGGAAACTCCAGCGCTGTCATTTGAGCACCCGAATTCATTTAATAGATTGTCGAGCGTGCCTTCGTGATGCTCGCCATCTAAAAAGCAATCGGGCGGCGTAAATATCAATGTATCTCCGCTCTGGGCTAAATATGGGGCTCCATAGGAAGAACCATCGTAAGTTATAGTGCAGCCAGATAAATCGAGGGGGCTATCGGAATCTATTAGAAATTCGACAACTCCGCAGGAACAGGCCGTAGTGGAATTAAGCGGCGGATATAGTAACTCTGCTTCGGGAACATCCTGCACACCGAAAAATCCGAACCAGTGAACAATGGGTGGGTCGTCTGCGGGAGTTCCGAGCGAAAGCGAGAGACGATATTGAAAATATCTCGAATTATTTACTTCCGGGGGAATTGCCACACCAGAAACAACTTCATACCAATCACCCCAGGTTACGCCATCGCTCGATATACGCAATTCGATGATTACATAGGAACTTCCCGGCAGCGTTGTGGATATATGAACGGAATCGAGAGAAGCGGGGCAGCCTGCATCGATTGGCGCAGATGTATATATTCCGTTGCCAATGCCGCCATAAAATGAGAAAAACATAGTATTTATCATCGCTTTAGTTTCCCATTCGAGCGGACGAAACGATGTCCCGTCATATTCTTCCTGATGACCCGTGGAAAAATAGCATCCGAACGCATCATATTCTACATCGTGGAATGTGTGCATATAAATTTGGTTTTTAGGACCGCGATACCAGACTCGCCCTGCGGTGTCGGCGTAATGCTCGCCAAATGCGTGGCATTCTGTAACATCGAATTCATTGGGTAGTTCAAATGGATAGTGAAGCACGCTGGCTGTTGGGTCGGCGCCAGTGTCCAAGACAACATGCGTATAGATACTTTCGGGTTCGGCACAGGAAACCCAATCCGCATCGAGTCCGGTTACCGGGGTAAGACTATTAAATCTCTCATGCAAGAAATCACTATCGAGGCACCACGGCTCTGCCATCGACCATCCTCGCCGCTTAGCGATTGTATCGTGAGTTAGCATTACTCCACCGCCAGAGCGTCCATAATCTATAACAGCGTTTCGAGCGCTTCCTGAAAGGTCGTTGCTGCGTCCACCGTAGCCATTTGCAATGCCAAACATAACGATATGATAATCCGACATCGCTCGAACACCCACAGGCGCACCCGAATACGGGTCATAGACAGTGCTCGAATCTGTCGGAGATGTTACGGAATTGAACTCGGAAATCGGAATTACATCTAACTTTATATTTAGCGATGGCCTTCCATCGTGCATATAAGCTTCAATCGCATCGGCGATACAGTCTTCGCAATGTCCATCAGGATAAACTTGAAGGACACGGATAGTATCGTTCTGTGAAAGGGTTAATGCGCAATCATCAAGCCCATCGGGGTCAGGATTTATGTATATAACAAGAATCGTATCCCCTGCGGAAAAATCGGCAAATGTCGCATCGATATGCTGGAATGGCGTTGCGGAACAGAAATTAATGCCAAATAAAACGAGAAAAAATGCGAACCGCCACTTTACATCTTTAAATATAATTTTCTGAAAAAAATCCATAATTATAATTTAGTAAAAATTATTTCTATTTCAAATGGATTATTTTACAAAAGCCATTCTTTTCCGCAGAAAGCACTTCAACCAAATATATACCGCTCGAAACATTTTGGGTCGGTTGCCAGATTACATTCCACATATCGTTGTTGCTATTATGGTTATACTGCTGCAATAAAAGATTTCCGCTAATATCGAAAATTCTTAACACTTTGGGAGTGCAATCGCCACCGAATATAGTAATTTTGCACATACTATTAAAAGGATTCGGCGATACCGATATGGAAATTTGCTGCGGAATTTTCCATTGCTCTTCACTATGAATCGACGCAGTATCTACCCAGTCCATTATCTTTTGAAATAACTGCTTTCTGCTCTCCTGCAATGTGGAAGTGCCGATTTTCCCGATACCCTCGAAGCCGAGACTGGAAAATAAAATTTTTCCTCCTCCGCCAAAATTTCTGCTGAACGCAACAATATTCGTGTCTGTTGTCAGTAGATTTTTCGCAATCCACGGCTCTGCATCGTCGGGCGGCACCATCCAGTCGAGAGATACTTGATTTAATGCGGAACCATCACCACTCGTGGCAACTATCTTGTGTATTCCGAAAATATCGTGAAGATATACCGATTCGCCACTGCCATAGAGAGCAGCATTGATGTAATCGTTCCAGAATTCGCTTCCAAAAATGTCTTCGGCGATATACTGCCCCGATAAAATCACATTCCCGCCGCTATCGATATATTCGCCGAGAAAAGACATATCCGCATCTGTCAAAGTCGATTCTTCGCTGTCGCCCGTGAACCAGAGAATTGTCCGCAATTGAAACGGCTCCACAAGCGTAGATGCCAATTTGCCATCGTCCCTGTTCCACAAGGCAAATTTCACGCCGATACTCTCCATCGGTGCGGAAAAATATTCGCCATAATCGCCGCCATCGTCTTCGACAATGAGAATATCGGGCACTGGCAAAACGATTTCCCAATCTTCGCCGATTGTTGAAATGTCCACCGAATCGAGCCATATAATCGGGTTTGGGAATTTTGGCTCGATGCGCAGCCGATACAATATTTCTGGCAGTGCGGCATCGAAAGTATGTGTAAAACTGTCCGTTTCTGCGGAGAAATATGGTGCAGTCGAATCGAAGAACGTATAAAAGTCGATTTTCCCATCGATAGTGTCGCTCGCCCAATTCACGAGTCGTCCTGTGATGCTACGAATCGGAGTGATATAGAAATCGAGCGAGAGCGTGTCGTTCTGCGGGAACTCGTCTCCAATGCAATTTACCGACAATGCGATGTGCCGATTGTCAGAAGTGTCCGGAGACCAAAGAATCGTTTCGACAACGGCGCATCCGAGTGGCAGCGAATCGTTCACATAATAAATAGTGTCGTCGTCACAGGCGACTAAAATTTCCGCATCCAAAATATTTTCCAATCCGCAGTTCGCAAATTTGAAAAGCAGTTGCATAGTATCTTCGACAGTGTAAAAAGGCAGTGTATCGCCGATAAATTCGAGTTTCATCGCCCCCGCATCGTATTCGGGAAGCGAATCCCAGGCGCCTTCGATGCCCATAAACAGAAGATATGTCGTTACCCAAGTCATATCCATCGTGTCGCCGTGAGCAGCGGATGCGGGAATTCCGCCATCGAAATCGGTATCCTGCGATAGCAGATAATCCACGAGATTTCGGTATTTGTTATACCAGGCAGAATCGGCGGTAACTTGCGCCAATGCACGAAAACCGTTCGCATACCAGATATTCCACGCATTGTCCCAGATATACGGGTCGAATTCCGTCGCTGGCGGAGCCATTTCGGGCACATACACATCGATATAATCGGAAATCCAGTCGGGTAGTTCATCGGGATGGTGGGCGAAATACGAATGCAGCAATCCCCAGATAACAGTTCCGGGGCTCATCGCCCAGACTTCCATCCCGAGCGCCGTGTCGGGGTGCGTTTCCGCCCAAATTTTCGCTCGCACGCCGAGGGATTCGGCATCGCAGATAAATGTATCGTTTCCGCGAAATTCGCCGTATTCTGCAAGTGCGCCCGATACGAATGCCGTTACAAAGCAGTGAACGAGATTGTATAGCGGCTCATCGGTGTCGAGCGGCAGAATGCTGTCCATAACGAATTGCGCACAACTATCGCCATAAGTAAAAAGCGAAGAATCATCGTAGGCGTCGAAATAAGACATCACCATAAGCATCGCAAGACCTGAATTCCAAACGGGATAGTAGAAACTATATTCGGAAATTTCCTCGTCATAGGCGGGAAAGCGAGCGACATAATCGAGCGATAGCGCGAGAGACGAATCGAATCTATCGCTCGCAAACAGATTTTTATAGAGCGACCAAATAATCACAGATTCCTGCGTGTTGTCGGTCTGAATGACATCGCGTAGTTCGCCCGTTTCCGCTTCGATGATGCCGCCGTATTCGGAAGAATCGGAATCGTCGAGTTGCCACCGCTGGACAAAATCGCAGCCATCGCTCATTCCGGCAGGATAACTCGAGCGAGCGGAAGGGACAACAATTCTGCTAAATCGCTTTTCTCGATAATGCCGATAACTCGCATCGAAATTCCGTATATCCGAAATGTCCCAATGCGGTTCGGCAAATGCAGCAGCGAAAAAAATTATTAGTAAAAAATATCGCATTTCAATTTGAATTAAAAATTTTGCTCCGCAACCATATTACACAGAAATTAGTTGAAAATCAAGCGAGAATTTTACGATACATCTGACAATTTGCATTTTCTTATTCGCAGATTTTTAGACATGTGAAAAATACTGGCATTAATTATTTTCCGCATTATATTATTCTATGA
>JALTEE010000152.1 GCA_027007865.1 bacterium | reverse complement strand
CAATATTTGGGTTGTTATATTTAATAATTAACTTTTTCTGGGAGACGAGTTATGAAATTTTTTGATATTGTGCAACCCGAACACATCGCTCTGCTCGAGAGTAAAAACAAAAACGATGTTCTTATCGAACTCATCGATTTGATAGCGAACTCGGGTGAAATCGAAGACATCGAAAGTGTAAAGGATGCGATTTTCCATCGTGAACAATTGATGAGCACAGGAATCGGATTGGGAATTGCTATCCCGCACATTCGCATCGAAGGTGTGAGTAAACCAATTATCGCTGTTGGAATAAGCAAAGATGGAATATCTGACTACGAATCCATCGATGGACAACCTGTCAAAATAATTTTTATGATTGTTGCAGGAAAAGAACAGCACAAAGAATACATAACTCTGTTGTCGCAGATAGTCGCGAAATTGAAAAGCGATGATGTGAGAGAGAAACTTATATCGAGTCGGAGTTCCGAAGAAATTTATCGAATTCTTACGGAGTCATAATATGCTCGACCAAATATCTAATTTTTTTATTCACATATCTTCGTATCATCTGAATATACTATTTCTTCTCGGATTAGCACTGTTCGGTGGAACCGTCGGCGGAAGATTGTTTCAAAAGCTGCGCATCCCGCAGGTTGTGGGATACATAGTAATCGGAATTTTGCTCGGTCAGACAGGACTTAAAATCGTCGATGAACACATAATTTCTGCGCTCGAACCTTTCAATTACTTCGCTCTCGGTTTAATCGGATTTATGATTGGTGGCGAACTCGAACGAGAGGTTTTTTCAAAATACGGGAAGCAGTTCATTTTCATCCTATTCGCCGAAGGAATTGGCGCATTCATTGCAGTTTCTGTGCTTACCATTATCATCGGCAGTTTCTTTTTGGAGACTAAAATAGCGTGGGCGCTCGGGCTATTGCTCGGTGCAATAGCGTCAGCGACCGCTCCCGCTGCAACAACCGATGTCCTATGGGAATATAAAACTCGCGGTCCACTGACAACAACCGTTCTCGGAATCGTTGCTATGGACGATGGACTCGCACTTATGCTGTTCGCAATTGCTTCGAGCGTATCGGGAGCACTTATCGGACATTTCAGCGGAGGAATTTTAACCATTATAATTCGTCCGATATATGAAATCGTTGGTTCTTTGATAGTGGGGGCGATATCGGGAATTATTTTGTGTAAATTGCTCAAAAGGTACGATGAAAAAGAACGACTGCTCACATTCTCGATAGGCACGGTTCTTTTGGTGCTCGGTATTTCGATAGCGGTCGATGTAGATATGCTGCTCGCAGCGATGGTGCTCGGAGCGATGCTGATAAACTATACTCCACGCAAGAGCAGAGAGGCGTTCAAACTCGTGGAAAAATTCACTCCGCCGATATACATCCTGTTCTTCGTCCTCTTCGGAGCGAAGTTAAATATAAAGCATCTGACATTTTCGATGGGATTGCTCGCACTCGCATATTTGTTGGGAAGAACTGTTGGCAAGATGATGGGAGCGAATTTTGGCGCAAGAATATCCCGCGCACCGAGAACAGTGCAAAAATATCTCCCATACTGCCTGTTCAGTCAAGCGGGCGTCGCAATCGGGCTCTCGCTGCTCGCAGGACAGCGATTTTCCGCAGACATCGGAAACGCTATCGTAATCATAATCACGACGACGACTTTTGTTGTGCAAATTATCGGTCCGCCGTTCACGAAATATGCTGTTGCAAAGGCAGGCGAAGTGGGATTGAACATTACAGAGGAAGATTTAATCGCAAAGACAAAAGCCGAAGATATAATGGATAAAAATGCACCGCTGATTTACGAAGATGTGCCGCTTGCCCATATATTAAAAATATTCGGTGAAACGGACAATCTGTATTATCCTGTCGTCGATGCGGATAAGAAACTGCTCGGAATAATCACAATAAACAATTTGAAAGATACTTTTATGACATCGGAACTGAACGATTTGCTGCTTGCCAGCGATTTGATGGAGCCTGCTGTAGCAACAATCGAGCAAAACGCTTCGATGTCCGATGTGAAAGATGTTATGAACGAATATGGATTGGAATATCTGCCCGTTGTGGACGAAAACAATACGGTTGTGGGTTTTATCGAATCTCGAGCAATGCAGCGACAACTATCCCGCAAAATAATAGAACTTCAAAAACAGGCAGAAGCGCTGGGATAAAAAGAATTAGTAATATCGGTCGAGGCAAGTCTCGACCCTACGACATTCCCGTTCAAATCGTATATTGTGATTGTTGTTGGTAGTCGGCGTCAGACGAGTTTCAGAGGGTTTCTCCTTCCACCACTCTAATTTCCTCCTTCGTCAGTCCATACAATTTATACACCAGCGCATCTATTTTCTTATCCGTGATTTCGATTTGCTTGCCGATGATTTTCTCCGACTTGGTCAACAAGGGAGCATGCTCCCTTGTTGACTCATTGCTCCGTGCTTTTGCAAGTTGCTTATGGAGTGCGAGCATTTCATCGACAAGTTTCACCATTCGGTCGTGCTTTTTTTACTCCCATTGCAATTTTAGTCTTGACAAATGCCATAGAATGATTATGCTATAATTGCGCCACGAAAAGGTGAAAACCGTACCGAGTAGTACGGAACCTCATATGAGGGCTTTTGAGCTCAGCCTTTTCGGGCGTATTTATTTTAGTTGAAAATTCCATACTGAAAAGCAATTCCTTGTGAAATCACAACTAATGTTTTCAATCCCTAATCTCATTTTTATGTGATTTAATATATGTAGTTTCGCTGAGCTTTTATTGCATGATTTGTGAAACCCGTTTTTCTCGTAGCCAATAG
>JALTEE010000151.1 GCA_027007865.1 bacterium | reverse complement strand
CGATTATACAGACTTGAAGCAAAAAACTCTATTGTGGACAAAAGAAATGATTAATAATCCTAAACAGGAAATACATGCAAACCGTTTTTTAGCAAAGCAAAATTTCAAGGGGAACAGAAAAGAAAAAGGACAACTGCATAAAAAATTTGTTCTTCAAACAATCAACCTGCTATATAATTACGATTGCCGTATATTCGCTATTGTAATTAAAAATGATGCGCCTGAACAAAGTAATCTCTCGTTTTTACGAAAAGATTATTCATATCTTTTCGAACGGTTTGCAGAATTTATCAGATATATTCGCAATACGGTTGCAAATATGCAAAAAGAAATCGGGCTTATCGTTCACGACTCGAAAGATTTAAAATTTTCTAAAAAACTTATTCAACAAATGCAGGAATATTTCTCTGCTACTGGTAAGGGAAGAATGCGGGCAGAATATTTGTGCCTCTTCCCATTCTTTGCAATCAGCCATTTAACACCTATAATTGAAATTGCTGACATCGCAGCATATTGTATAAATTGGGGATATCGTTCTGGTCCAATCGATGGTAAAATAAGAAAAGAATTACAAGATTTGGGGTCCGAATTTGGAAAAATGCAACTGACTTTGGATGTTATGCGAACTTCAGAATATTTAAAATTGCATGGGATTCACTACATAGACGATTTCAGACCAAAAAGTGAAAGGGAATAAAAACAGGGACCCGCCGACCGAAGTCTGCTGGACACCAAATAAGGCACCCTAGCGAATCCCAATTGAACTATAATTTTTTATTTTCAAATGTCAAGAAATTTTATTCATTTTATAAAAATATTGCTGTTTTCCCTATTTCCATTGAATTCATCATTTTTTCAGTTATTTTAAAAATATGAAAATCATCTCGAAAAAAGATGCCCTAATCCTCTCGATTATCGCTGCAGTTCTGATAATCGCTGTCCTGCTCGCCGACCCGACACCTGTCGTAAAATGGCGAGCAAAAAGACATTCCGCAGCGCTGGCGCGAGGTGTTCGTAATGGCTGCTCCACACAGTGGAAATGCTTTTACGACCTGCGAAAATTAAAAAAACGAGGACACTATTTCGACGCGGAAAAGGTTTTTGTCAAAGTATATTCTAAAATTGCATACTCATCTGATAATTACATTCTCGACCTCTTGTCAATCTATGCGGAGATTTTAAGAGCGTTGCCGCAGAACGCCGTCGTCATCACCGAAGGCAGCGATGAAACATATCCGTTCTGGTTTTTGCAAATCGTTCAGGACATTCGCTACGATGTAATTGTGATAAATCGCCATCTGTGGCATCTGCCAGAGTATAGAAAATTTCTGTGGAAAACTACATCGCTGAAAAATGTAATTTCAAAAGACGAATTTCTACTTTCGCCCCAAAAAATTGGGAATGGCGATACCTCGACTAATCTCTCTGCAATCGCACACGAACTGGCAAAATACTATTCTGTTTTCGTTTCGCTGGACGGAGAGCCCGAATTTCCCGAAGATAGTCTATATTACATTCCATCGGCTATGGCGAAATTGTATAGCCCAAAAACTTTATCGGACACAGCAATTGGAACCATTTCATTTGAAATGCTGCGCGAACAAAACTTTAACTACCTTGCTGAAAATCCGCCCGCAGCAACGGAAAAATATTCAAACCGTCTCACACATAGAACGAGCGAAGCGGTAATCAACACGATAATGCTGCTTCATAAAACAGACAGGGACTCTCTGGCGCAATACATCTTCAAAAAGTTCGACTCGTGGATGATGTGGAATGTCGAATATGTCTCGTCGAGAAAATCTCTCAAACAAATCTTTCAGCAGAAAACAAATGCGCAGCAGCAGCTAAAACCCGCAAAACACGGGAAAAAACGAAAATCAAAAAAGCACAGATAATTGGAATAACTTTTTGACACGAGTTTTTCCAATCGCTTATGTCGATTTCACTCCACAAGCCAAGGCTGTGCGTCGGAATATTTCTCCTCTGAAACAGCGATAGGTTCTGCGGATATAAACTGCGCTTCCACAGGACTGTATCCAATGGGCTCGTCGTCGAGGAACCACGCTCGCCAATTGCCATAGGGCTCGACTTCGTATCCTTTTTCGCTGTCGCCGGGAACGACAAATCGCAATTTATGCTTATATTTATCGTCGTAGTGGAATTGGACGATTCTGCGCAAAAGCTCCATCCCATTGCCGTCGAGGAAATCGAATCTTATACGAAATATAAGCAACATTTCGCCATCGGAAATTTTTGGTTCTGGCGGGAAATATGTGATTCCCGCGGTTGGCAATGCAATTTCACCGACTTTGCTGCCATTGCTGAATAGCACGAATTTCCCTGCTTTCACATTTGAAAAAAGTAATTGATTTTCGTCGAGGATTTTCATTATTCGCTCCTTTCCGCCCATCGGAGTTTGATTTTAACTGTGGCATTTGTGCGTTCGATATTTTGCACCGCAGGCGCGCCATCGATTCTCACGCCAGAAGGATAATCGGATTCTACAAGCGCTTCGCAGGCGCTCTGAATCATATCTGCCAATTGCTGCTCTGTGCTGCCCGCTTTCAACAAAATATCGATTTTTACGACAATATCGAAAATCACGGGCACACCTGTTTCGAAATCGCTCGACGCAGCAATAAATTTTATTCTCGCCGCAGGCAGCAGCGATGCAGGAATATCATCGTCGCTGATTATAACAGTGCGCACATCGAGCGCTTCTATCAATCTCCTGCGAATATTGTCCAATATGTCCCACAAAATTGCCATAAAAACCTCCATTTTTTTTCTTGACATATTAGTCTTATAAAATATTATTTTAATA
>JALTEE010000150.1 GCA_027007865.1 bacterium | reverse complement strand
AAACAGGGCAATGAAAAAAATAGCGAAATAGTTTCCAAATTCGCGAAAAACAATATATTATTATTTTATTCGATATTATAATTACCAAGCGAAACAATCGAAATATTATGTAAATCGTTTTCCAAAAAGCGCATATCTTTAATAAATCAAGGAGGACTTTTATGAGAAAGATGTTTTTGTCCTTGTGCTTTGTATCGCTTGCCCTGTTTGCACAAGAGATGACCTATCTCCAAATGGGTGGTCTTGTCGAAGATTTTCCTACAGGAGCATATATTTTTATAAATGCCTCGGCAAATGGTCCGTATCCAGATACTACTTATACTGGCTCGGCAATGCTGCGAATTATCGAGGAGAATCCGAACCATTCTGCTCACTTCTACGATTTTATGACCGGCGTATCCGATACTACCTTGGAAATCGATGTTTCCGTCGGCAGCGATTATATGCTCGGACTGACCGACAACGAAGCAGAATTTATCATCGTTTATGCGGAAGATGTCCTCGGCGGATTGAAATCGGCAATTCCTATTGGAATAAATGTATTCGCATCGGGGGATACAGCAGTCTCCATCGGGCATGATGGTCCATCAAGGTATCTTGCCGACGCGAGTGGACCGTGGCTGCCAATTCGCATCGGCGCTGTCGATGATGAGGGATTGTTTGTGCCGTCCTATTTTCCGCCCGAAAGTCTTATTATGACCGCGGTTATGGCTCGTGTTATTTCGGAAAGTTCCGACGATGGTTCGGCGACACTATCGGCACTGTTCGGCGGAACACCCGCAGACTCCATATCGATTCCCGCAGCGGGCGGATTTGCTTATCTAAAAGTTCAAGATACCGAAACCGAAGATGTGGTCATCGAAGTCGCTGATTTGAGAGGGACACTCCCATCCGATACATTTACAATCACATTTGTCGAAGATGAACCTGTTGTGATGTTCGCCGGACCATTTAATGGAATTGCCAACACCGTGGGTTTCCCGACAGGGTGCATTGCTATGTCCATCCTCGACGATGAACCCGATATGGACGATGATTCCACTACCGTTTCGATTACGCTGAAAGACATTACAGGTTCGTCATCGGCATCGGTGGAACCCGATGAGATGACTTTCACATCGGGAGTCGGTGCGTTTTTATTATCGGATGATGAAGCGGATTCATTCGGTGTTTTTGTAAATGCCAGGCTCATTTCAGGAACGCCGCTGTATTCGTTCGGTTGGGCGCCGATTATCTTATTGCCGGAAGGACACGCATCCGCTTTCTACTATGATGGTCCGAATGTAATGGCAGCGGGTGATACAATCGATTTCCAAATTCAAACTGTCGATATGAACCGCACTATCGATTCATTGTTCGACGGCTATTTCTATCCCGAACTCGATGAAAGCGAATATGCTACAATAATCGACTCCGCAACAGGTGAAAGGGATTTTGATGCGATAAAGATATCCGATGGAATAAAAAATCTGCGCTTGACCGCATCTGCACCCGAACATTTCGATATGTCTTTCAAAGATGGCGAATTTCAAGGGATGTTCGATTCGGGCTTTTTGCGCTCGTCGCAGACAATAGAATTCGAAGTTATTCCTGTGTCGAGCACTCTCGCTGGGAACTATAGGATATATTTGCCGAATTCGATGAATGTATTTCGAACAGACATTTGGAGCAGAATCGACATTGTTGCTGTGGACGATGCCGACGCTGTGGACAAAACATATTCCGGAAATGTCGCAGTTTCGATAACGGGAAGCGCAGAACTTTCTGATGATGTAGTTTCAATCGAAAACGGATTCGGATATGTTCTCGTCCGCGACGATGTTCAGGAAGATGCGATTTTGACATTGACGGGCGAACTCGAAGCGCCATCACCGGCGACATTGCATTTCTTTCCGCCCGGAGTAGGTGGAATTATCGGTGTTGTAGAAGACCTTAGCGACGGTATTATCGCCAGTGAAGAGCGAGAACTGCTCGTCGCAGTAATGTCCACCGAAGGACCTTCACCTTCATTTTCGGGAACAGCGACTATCACTGTGGATGAGCCCGACGACGACGGTTCCGTTACCTGCCCGACATCTATCGAAATCACAAACGGCATAGGAAGACTGACATATTCCGATTCCGAAGCCGAAACTGTCTATGTTACCGTTAGCGCAGCAGGATTGGTTTCATACGATGCCGAGATAATCACCCATGCGATACTATATGTGGATATTCCGGACACGCTGCAGTTGGCGACCGACCACGAAATTTCGATGTATGCGGAAGACTATGATGGAAATGTTCTCACCGATTTCGATGCGTCGCTCGGTCCCGCGTGGACGGAAGATATCAATAACGGCTCGCTTTTGTTTTCACCATATACACCATTCATAGCCGATGGCGTGGGAACATTTTCGATTAGAGACGATGAGGAAGAAGGAGTTACACTATATCTCGAACCGCTCGACAACGAACTTTTGACGATTCCAGATGGAACTTACAACGATAGTCTCGGCTGGGAAATCGGATATGTCTATTTCGCCGAAACCGGAATTTCCGAAAAACTTCCCAAACAATTTGGTGTCGGAAAAGTTCTTCCGAATCCTTTCAATTCTGTTGCGCAGGTTCGCATTACAGTGCCGTTGGCGGGAATCGTTTCTGTTGAAATTCTCGATATATGCGGGCACACGGTGCGGTCTTTCGAGCGCAATTATTCACCGGGCGTCCATTCCGTCCAAATTTATGGCGAAAAAATATCATCGGGAATTTATTTCGCAAGATTCAAATATGGCGAGCAGGAATTTATCAGAAGAGCGCTGCTGGTGAAATGAGATTTGCGCCAGATGACTTACAG
>JALTEE010000149.1 GCA_027007865.1 bacterium | reverse complement strand
GGATTTGTAGAACTGATAAAAAATTTATATCCTAAAAAAGTAACCAATAGGAAAGGAAACTGATATGTCCAACAAAATAGTCGAATGTGTGCCGAATTTTTCCGAAGGCAGAGACCTTAAAATTATCGAGCAGATTACCAATGCGATAAAAGGCGTTTCCGATGTGGAATTGAAAGATGTGGACCCTGGATATGCCACAAATAGAACCGTCGTAACTTTCGTCGGCACGCCCGATAGCGTTGTCGAAGCGGCATTCCGCGCGATAAAGAAGGCATCGGAAATCATCGATATGTCGAAGCATCACGGGGCACATCCGCGCTTTGGCGCGACAGATGTATGCCCGTTCGTTCCCGTCGAAGGCGTTACGATGGACGACTGTGTCGAACTCGCAAAAGAACTCGGCAAGCGCGTCGGCGAAGAATTACAAATTCCGGTATATCTATACGAATATGCTGCGCAGACGGAGGAGCGCAGAAATCTCGCCGTTGTCCGCAAAGGTGAATACGAAGGACTTGCTGAAAAACTTGCCGACCCACACTGGAAACCCGATTTCGGTCCCGCAAAATTCGATGCCAAAACGGGCGCAATCGCAATAGGTGCGAGAGAATTCCTTATCGCATATAATGTTACGCTAAATACCGACGAGAAAAAATATGCCACAGACATCGCATTCGAACTTCGCGAGAGAGGACGAGCCGTCAGAACAGGAAACATCGAGCCGTTCTATTTCAAAGGAAAACTCGTCAAGCACAAGGACAAGTATCTTTGCGGCGAATGCGAATTTTCTACCGCCGAACTCGACGAACTCGAAAAACATACGAAAGAAGTGCACGGATATTCTGTCTTGGAATTGATGCGCCTAAACAACATCGAGCCAGACGAGATAATGGGGAAATCCGTTCGCAAGCGCGGGATGTTCACGCATTGCAAGGCGATAGGGTGGTTCGTTAAGGAATATGGCAGAGCGCAGATTTCAATTAATTTAACGAACTATAAAATCACGCCGCCGCATCTCGTTTTAGAAGCGGCGCGAGAACTCGCTGCAAAGCGGGGACTCGTTGTTACGGGAAGCGAAATCGTCGGGCTCGTGCCGTATCAGGCGATGCTGATGGCAGGAAAGTATTATCTCGAAAAGCAGGGCAAATCCACAGGCATTCCGCCGCAGGACATTATAAAAACGGCGATTTATTCGATGGGCTTAAACGATGTTGCGCCGTTCGACCCTGCTGAAAAAATAATCGGTTTGCCCACATTACCCGACGATGCGTTGATGTCGCTCGGCACAAAGGAATTTGTCGATGAGGTTTCGCGCTCGTCGCCTGCGCCTGGCGGCGGCTCCGTCGCTGCGCTGTGTGGAGCAATCGGTGCCGCTCTCGCTTCGATGGTGGCAAATCTCACAGCAGATAAAGCAGCAACGACAAAGGATGCGGAGCCGCTTATAGCAATTGCGGAAAAGGCGCAGAAAATAAAAGAAAAACTCTCATCTGCTGTGGATGAAGATACGCAAGCGTTCAATGATTATCTCGCTGCGGTGCGCCTGCCAAAAAACACGGCAGAAGAACGAAGCGTGCGAAATGAAGCAATTCAAATCGGATTGAAAAATGCGGTAAAAATCCCGCTGAACACGGCAAAATTGTCGTTCGATGCGCTTGTGCTCGCATCGGAAATTGCGCAGATGGGAAACAAGGCATCGGTATCGGATGCTGGTGTCGGCGCACAGACCGCTTTTTCAGGCATCGTTGGCGGAACACTCAATGTTCTCATAAATCTCGGCGATATCACAGATGGAAAATTCATCGAGGATATGAAAACAGAGTGTGACGGGTTGCTAAACGATGGGAGGAAAATCCTCGATGACACGCTCGATGTAGTAAAAAAGCGCATCGAAGAATTGTGGAACAAAAGTAATAGAAAAGGACAATAGCGATGCGCTCGTATCTCGAATGTATTCCGTGTTTTTTTGCGCAAGCTCTTCGTGCGGGCAGAATGGCAGGACTTTCTGACGAGAAAATAATCGAAGTTTTTCACGAACTCGGCAGGAAACTTGCGCAGATAAAACTTTCAGACTCGCCGCCAAAAACAGGAAAAATCGTATATGGTCTGGTGGATAAGGTTTCAGGTAAAATCAATCCGTATGCAGCGGTCAAGGCGGAACATATAAATCTTGCGCTGAAATTATTGCCAGAACTTATTGACTTCGCCGAAAAAAGTTCGGACAAACTCGATTTGGCGCTCAAAATTTCATCTGCTGGAAATATCATCGACCTTGGTGCGCTCGCAGATGTCGGTGATATCCACCAAACTCTGAAAAATGCACTGCAAATGGAGCATAAGCGTTGGGATTTAGAACCGCTCAGAGAAAAACTCGCCGAAGCACACACTGCCCTCGTTCTTGGAGATAATGCTGGTGAAACGGTTTTCGACAAAATTCTCCTCACTGTTATCACAAGGATTTACCCGCAGATAAAAATATATTATTCTGTTCGCAGCGCGCCGATAATTAACGATGCAACATACGAAGATGCAGTTGCATCTGGAATTGGCGAATTCGCAGAAATAATCTCCACAGGCTCGAATGCGCCGGGTATTCTGCTCGACGAGGTTTCTAATGAATTTTACGAGTTATTCTATAAATCTGATGTTATAATATCCAAAGGGCAGGGGAATTATGAAACACTCAACGATATCGATAGAGAAATCTTTTTCCTTCTCACGATAAAATGTGATGTCGTTGCGAGACACCTTCATCTTCCCGCCGGTGCATCTGTGCTTTTGCAAAATCGACCCTCGCATTGAAAACAATTCCATAGGGAAAATTTCCCGATGTTAAAATATTCGAATT
>JALTEE010000148.1 GCA_027007865.1 bacterium | reverse complement strand
CCCATCAGCCGTCGAACGCCGCAGACGAGAAAAACCCCCCCGCAGCTGTCAGGAACGACCGACATCTCGAGGGAATTCACAGTTCCTGGGGCCGGGTTTATGTCTGTGAAACCGATATCGTGAGCACCCCAGCCATCATCGCAGTGAAAGCTGCGCAATAAGAAATAAAAATATCCTGCCGTTGACTGGCGCAAAATTTTGTAATGTATCGTAATTGTGCAATTCGTGTCCTGTGGGAAAATTATAGTGTTGGTATCGCTATGTAAAAATTCGTTCCATTCATTGGAGCCGTCGCAGTCGGCGACTATCGAGTATCCAGATATTGCAGAATCTGTCGTATCGGTTCGCCAGCAGTAGGACGATGCCCAATCTGGAATGACATAACCACCCATCGATGCCTCAAAATCCTCGAAATCGACGAGCTCGATGCTATAATCGAGTGCGTATGGGTCGGATGTCGGCATTCCAAGATCGACATTGTATTCATCATACCACCACATATGTCCCCACCAGGTCGTTCCGAAATCATACGAATAAAGTCCATCTCCCATCAGCGCAGTTGCGAGACCGAAGCGCATTCTGTCATAACTCGTTCGCACCCATTCGACAGTCTCGGGCGGGCAAGTCTCCGATGGATTCGTTCCATAAGTATCCCAGAGCCAATCTGGTCCTTGCCCCATTACAAACGGCATAGCCCAAAGACCGTAATGATGGTCGTTCCATCCGCGATATTCATCTATGAGTTCGCTAAAATCCTGCCAGCCGTGATATACACCATTGACATTCATCTCGAAGCATTTGCCGTTCATCAAATCACCGTAAATCGACCAATAAGCGTCATTACCATCCAAAATTGCATCGGGAATGTTCGTCCTTAAATATTGAAGTGCTCTATAAAGTCCATCCACCCAGATAGAATCGATATAATTTCTGTCGTCTGTGGCGCCATCTCTGTCGATATCGATGGGTATTGTGTCATTATATAGATACGTCACTGCATTTTGCACTCTGTCGAAATACAAACCATCGAGCACGCCGAGGTTGTTCTGCCAAAATTTTATTATCCGATTGGCGAATAATTTTCGGCAGGTGTCCTCGACAAAGTTGAACATAGGATGATTCCAGAATGGTATATCTATCGGTCCACCGCTCGTGCGGCAGATGAGACAATCGTAGTATGGGCTTGTTGGGTCTTCTGCTTCCCGCAAAAGAAACTGCGCAAAATTGGAACCTTTGAAACTATACGTCAAATCTTGCGAATTCACAACCTTAAGATTTGGATTTATTGCCCTCGCCGAGCGAATTTCATTGCGATATTTATACGCTTCCCACTCGGAAAGAATGAGAAAATCGTATTTTGAAAGCGCTGTCGGAGACGATAGAACGGTATCGTTCCACGCCCACATAGACATTATTCGTGGAAACGATGGACTATAATCTCGTAGAATACGGTATTTTGCGCTGCGAAGAATTTTGTATGCTTCGTCTGCCCCATCGGGTTTGCAGCGAACATAATAATTATATGGCATATCGACTATCGTGGGAATTGTGTAAGAATGCGTTGTTGTTGGCGAAACATCCATATTGTAGACCATATCATCGTATTTTTTATCGAGTGTATCGGTTCTGCAGCGACAGGGTTCTGTTGTGTTCACGGAAAATGTTATAGTTAGCGTTCCATTGGGAAAAACTCGCGAAGGCGGGTCGATTTCGGATACGGGAACATCCGATATCGTGATTGTGTCAGAACACTGCCAAGCGCCGATATTGCCCGCAGTATCCACTGGCTGAATACAAAATACAACTCTGTCCCCCGTTGAGAAATTAGACGGATTAAGTGCGACTCTTCCCCCTGCAACCTGCGAGGACGAGAAAGCCTCCACCTCAAAATCAGTAGCTGCGCGGCGAAAGATGTAGAATTCATCTATGTTGGAAAGAGCATTGCTCACACCCCAGATATTTGAACCGATGTAAATTGTATCGACAGTAACCGAGGATAATGTCGCAAAACTATCGTTCCAATCGCCCCTCATTCCATCCATAAACGAAGCCTGTTCATTTGTTTCCGCATTCCAGCGATACAGAAAAGAATGCCATTCGTCAGCGAGTATATCCATAAGCGAAGGAGAAGTTCCATAGTAGTTTCCATCGAGATATTCGACGGCTGTAAGTTGTCTGGAATCTATATTCACCTCCGAGTATAGAACTATATTGCCATCGGTGGATTTTGATGCCCAAAATCCGTTCCAGTGTGAGAACGCCGTGTCGGAGAAATCATAATCTGGTTTGAAACGGAATAGCACCGCTCCAGAATCTTTGGGGAAGTCTGGCAAGTAATATACAAAGTGATTGTGTTCATTTCCCAAATGAGCAGCGCCACCAAAATAACCATCGGAAACAATTGTAGCCCCTGCACTATCGGATGGATTACGCCCGAGCGATGAAAAATCGCTGTCGAATGACGCGTAGAACATTGTGGGAACGACGCCAGAATCGACAATAGCGCTGTTCACTATAAAACGATAGTGCGATTCACCCTCAACGCCAGAAATTATGTCATAGCAACCAAAAAGAGCCATTCCATTATATGCTGGCGAAACTTTTACTGAATCGATGACAACTTGTGAAAACGCAATCGAAAAAATCGAGATGCAGACAAGCAATGATTTCATTTATCTCCTCCCAAAATCTAACTAATATAATTCCCAAAATTATATAATTTAATAAATCATATAAATTGATGAATTTTTATCGAGTAAAAATTGAAAATATCGAAATAAATAATATTTCCCCGCAATTATTCATTTTCCCAAAACATCGTCAGGCACCCACGAATAATAGATTTTCTGTAAGT
>JALTEE010000147.1 GCA_027007865.1 bacterium | reverse complement strand
ATATTATATTTTTTTGACTTAACCGAAATCAATCAAGGAGGAAAATATGTCGAAGCAATATGTCTATTTCTTCTCGAAGGAAGATACAGATGGGTCGAAAGATATGAAGAAGCTTTTGGGTGGGAAAGGCGCTAATCTTGCCGAGATGTCTCGAATCGGACTTCCTGTGCCGCCCGGTTTCACAATTTCAGCAGATGTATGTGAATATTATTATAAGAATAACAATTCATATCCACAGCAACTTGAAAGCGAATTCGCTTCTGCGCTTGATAAATTGGAAAACATTCGCGGACAGAAATTAGGCGACCCGCAAAAGCCATTGTTAGTGTCGGTTCGCTCAGGAGCTGCGGTTTCTATGCCAGGTATGATGGATACTGTTCTAAATCTCGGATTGAACGACAAGACTGTAGAAACGCTTGCAAATGAAACGCAAAATCCTCGTTTTGCGTGGGATGCATATCGTCGTTTTATCCAAATGTTCGGCGATGTCGTGCTCGAAATCCCACATAGCGAATTCGAGCGCGCATTGGAGACAGTTAAGCGTGAGTTCGGGAAAAGACAGAACATCAAGGGAGTCGAGAACTTGGAACAGGAGCAATTGAACAAAGTTGTTCCCGATACGGCGCTTGGCGTGGATGATTTGAAAAAACTCGTAGAACGATACAAAGAGATTTATAAAAAGCATTCGAAGGAATTTCCGCAGGACGCCCAAAAGCAACTGTGGATGTCTATTGGAGCGGTTTTTGGCTCGTGGAATAATCCTCGGGCAATCAAGTATCGAGAAATTAACGAAATAAAGGGTTTGCTCGGAACTGCGGTTAATGTGCAATCGATGGTTTTTGGAAATATGGGCGATGACTGCGGAACAGGTGTCGGTTTCACAAGAAATCCTGCCACAGGCGAAGATGCTTTGTATGGGGAATATCTTTTGAATGCACAGGGCGAAGATGTTGTCGCTGGAATAAGAACTCCACAGCCAATTTCGAAATTGAAGGAGGATATACCAAGCGTCTATGAAGAACTGCTCCAGATAAAGGATATTCTCGAACAACACTATCACGATGTGCAGGATTTCGAGTTCACCATCGAGAGAAACAAACTCTGGATGCTCCAAACACGCACAGGCAAAAGAACGGCGTTCGCTGCGGTGAGAATCGCAGTGGAAATGGTGGAGCAAGGGTTGATAGATAAAAAAACAGCCGTGATGCGCATCGCACCGGAACAAATCGACCAACTTCTTCATCCCAGTTTCGACTCTGAATTAGAAAGCAAAGCGGAAATGATTACCAAAGGGCTTCCAGCATCGCCGGGTGCAGCAACGGGGCGTGTCGTATTTTCAGCCGATGATGCAGAAGAGTGGGCTAAAAAGGGTGAAGATGTGATTCTTGTTCGCATAGAAACTTCGCCGGAGGACATCGGCGGAATGGCTGTTGCGCAAGGAATTCTCACCGCTCGTGGTGGAATGACATCTCACGCCGCTGTTGTTGCTCGTGGGATGGGAACCCCCTGTATTGCCGGTGCAGGAGATATCGTTGTAGATTATAAAAATAAAAAATTCGTATCAGGTGATATCACAATTAATGAAGGCGATTGGATTTCTCTGAATGGTGCAATCGGTGCAGTATATAAGGGCAAAATCGGCACAACCGAGCCTAAACTTGCAGGTTATTTCGGCACGATAATAAAGTGGGCGGATACATTCCGCAAAATCGGTGTGCGAACGAATTCCGATACACCGCACGATACGGAAGTGGCTGTGAATTTCGGTGCGGAAGGAATCGGGCTCACCAGAACGGAACATATGTTCTTCGAGGGTAATAGAATTGTTTCTTTCAGAAGATTAATTCTCGTTGCCGAAGAAGTGAAGACATTACGCGAACAACTCGAAGCAACAGAAGACCCGAATGAGCGAATCGCAATCGAAAAAGAACTTGCTGAACCCTTGAAACAGTATAATCGTGCGTTAGATGAATTATTGCCGCTGCAGCGGGAAGATTTTATCGGGATATTCCGCGCACTCGAAGGAAGACCAGCAATAATAAGATTGCTCGACCCACCTCTGCACGAATTTCTTCCGCACGATGAAAAAGGTCAGCGCGAGATGGCAGATGCAATGGATGTTTCTTATGAAAAGGTAAAGCAAACAGTGGAATCGCTACACGAATTCAATCCTATGCTCGGTCATCGCGGATGCAGACTCGGATTGACATATCCCGAAGTATCCGATATGCAAGTTCGCGCGATAATGGAAGCGGCAATCGCTGTTAAAAAAGAAGGTATGAAAGTTCATCCTGAAATTATGATACCTCTCGTGGGACATTATAAGGAATTGGAAATTGCTCGCCAACGAGCGGAAATAATTATTAAAAAAGTATTCGAGGAACAAGGTGTATCGGTCGAATATCAAATAGGAACGATGATAGAAGTTCCGAGAGGTGCGCTTACTGCGGATGAAATTGCAAAGTATGCCGATTTCTTTTCCTTCGGGACGAACGACCTTACACAGATGGGAGCAGGTTTTTCGCGGGACGATGCAGGAAAGTTCCTTGGAGACTATGTGAAAATGGGGATATACGAGCACAATCCATTTCAGGTGCTCGACCAAGATGGCATCGGCAGACTGATGAAAATTGCGGTTAAATATGGTCGTATGGCAAATCCGAAGTTGGAAATTGGCATTTGCGGAGAGCACGGCGGCGAACCATCGTCTGTTATGTTCTGCCATAGAATCGGTCTCGACTATGTGAGTTGTTCTCCATATCGTGTGCCTATTGCGAGGCTTGCTGCCGCTCACGCGGCTATTATGTTCGGCGAACCAGGACAAGAGATAGAAGGTGAAAAACTGTTTTAATAATATATAAT
>JALTEE010000146.1 GCA_027007865.1 bacterium | reverse complement strand
ATTTTAGAATTTCTCAAAGGGAGCGAACTATTTAGAATGTAATGCGCTATTGATTTTAGTTTTAATTTAAGCATTCTATATAAGATTTACCTTTGGGGGGGATTTAAAATGCTGAAATATTTTTTATCTCTGTTTTTAATAGTGGGGTTCTCGTGGGGTATCGGTTTTCTCGACGGTGGAAGTGCTGCACAGGTTAATTTCGATAACTGCAGTTTTTCCGCTGTCGAGTTTTCTTTTTCCTGCGGGGAACTGACCGCTGAACCAATTCAGACGGACAATGGCGATTTTGCCCGATTGAATATGCTCGGCACATCGCCATCGGAACAAATCGGCGCTGCTGAAATTCCCGTGATTAGAACGATTGTGGAAATTCCGCAGGGAACGGTTCCGACAATCGAAGTTTTGCCCGATGAAATCGATACATTTTTTCTCGACGATTTCGACCTACCGGAGCTCATTTATCCGCGTCAGGCGCCCGTGCCCAAAATACCCGATTACCAGCCGAAATTCGTTATTGATGAGGATTTCTATTCATCGGATAACCCGCAATTTTCATCCGATGCGGAAATCATCGATATTTCGCAGGCACGCGACCACAGAATTGCTCTCGTAGAAATCCACCCGATAAATTATATTCCGAGCAAAGGAGAAATTTTTGTTATTCGCAGCGGCAAAATTTTTATTCACACTCCCGGCGCAAATATCGCTGCAACAAGGCGTGAAAAGGAGCAACATCGCTCGAAAATTTTCGACAGTATTATCGAGCCGCTCGTGATAAATTCATCGTTCTACCGCTCGCTGTGGGTTGTTCCAACGGATATCGAAATGATAATTGTTACGGATGCTTCGTTCACATCGCAGCTCGCCGATTTTGAGCACTGGAAAAAGCGCAAAGGCTATAAAATCGATGTGAAAACCGCATCCGAACTGGGCAGCAGCGCATCGGGAATAAAAAGTTATATTCAAGGGCAATACGACAGCGGCGATGTCGATTTTGTTCTGCTTGTTGGCGATGTCGGCAGTATTCCCGCATTTACGGGTGGTTCATCGGGAAGTTCATCGGATAATCCATACAGCGAACTCGCCGGCAGCGATTACATCCCCGATTGTTTTGTTGGCAGGATGTCGCTGACGAGCACATCGCAGGTAACCGAATTTGCGGGGCGAACTGTAACTTATGAACATTTTGGCTTCGGCACGGGAACGAATTGGACGAAGGGCGCTTGTTTGCCTGCCAGCGATGACGCATCCTATCATACTTTTGCGGAAAATACACAGCGATATGTGGCGAATACACATTTCGGACCGTATGGATATACCAGAATCGACACTATTTGGGCGTATTACGGTGGAACGGGAAGCGATGTCATTTCATCAATAAATGCAGGTGTAATGATTGCGAATTACACTGGGCACGGATACAATGCAGGATGGGCGGGACCGTCCGTAGGACAGGACGATGTGCGAAATCTCACAAATCAAGGCAAATATCCGATGGTCATTTCAAATGCCTGCCAGACGGGGATGTTCGGCGAATATTCCGAATGTTTTATGGAAACCTGGATTCGCCAGACCGACAAAGGCGCGATCGCATCGCTCGGAGCATCGGACTACACATATTGGGACGAGGACGATGAGATGGAACGCAGAATGATAGATTCCGTTTTCGTTGCGGAATGGATGTTCACAGGCGGAATGAGATTGAAGGGACTGATGGGAGTATATCATTCTTATTCCAGCAGTGCGGAATATTATTTCGATATGTATAATCTTTTCGGCGACCCGTCTGTTGCGCTTTGGTGGGGAGCGCCGCAAAGTCTAACCGCATCGTATCCCGGCATAATATCACCCGGCGATGGCTCGGTAGCGATGAATATCACATCTGGCGGTTCGCCCGTGAACGAAGCGCTTGTCTGCATCACGAACGACGACGATATTCAGGAAGCGGGGTATACGGATGCTTCGGGAAATGTTACGCTTTTTTATACAGGAGCGACTGTTGGAGACACACTTTGGTTGACTGCCACCGCTTATAACAAAATTCCATACGAGGGATATATAGTTATCAGCGGGAGCGGTCCTTTCCTGCTCTACGAATCGCACACGATTCAGGACGATGGCGGCTACGGTTCATCCGGAGACGGCGACAATATCGCCGATGCAGGAGAAACTATCGCACTGTGGGTTACATTGCGGAATAGCGGTTCGGAAAATGCACTCGGAGTATCGGCAATCGCATCGGAAAGTTCGCCGTATGCGAATATAACCGACAATTCATCGGGTTTCGAAACCATTCTCGCCGGCGCAACAGATATTGCATCGGACCCATTTGTTGCACAAATAGTAGGCACACCACCCGACGAGACGAATATAAATTTCAGTTTGACAATCACGGATGTGAATGATTCGACCTGGGACGACGATTTCACAATCACGGTTCGCGCGCCAATAATGTCGATGTTTTCATCTGATTTCACAGAAATCGGTGATGGCGATGGATTTTGCGAACCCGGCGAACATGCGGATTTGTCCATCACAATTCACAACGGCGGCGGAGATGATGCGAAAAGCGTTTCGGGAAGCATCGCCGAAAGCGACGCATATATAAGCATTGTAACGGGTAGTTCGTCGTTTGGCGATATTGCGCCATCGGGGAATGGGAGCAATTCGCCGCAGTATCGTATTTCGATTTCACCGTCCTGCCCGACGCCGCATATCGCTCACATCTACCACACGGCGACCGACAGCCGCGGATATACCTGCGTAGATACGATTTCACTTCTCATAGGCAGCGGCGGTTTCTTCGACGATGGTGAGAGCGGAATTAGCCAATGGAGCGTTTCTTCGCCGTGGCACATCACAGATTACAGATATAATTCACCCGGACATTGTTTTTACGCGGGCGACGAAAGTTGGGGAAATCCGTTCGAATACCATGATACGACAAATGCAGCGCTCACAACTGCGAATCCGATTATGCTTCCCGCCGACCCGAGACTCGTGTTCTGGCATTTCTATGAAACTGAAAATGGATATGATAGTTGCTTTGTTGAAGTGTCTAATGATGGCGGTTCCGGTTGGAACAGAATTCTCGCGTTTTCGGGACCATCTTTTGGATGGCGTTTTGCGAGTGCGGATTTGTCTTCATTCGGCGGTGTCGGCGACCAAATATTGCTCAGATTTAGGTTTTATGCCGATGCTGGAGTTCGCGACCACGGCTGGTTCATAGACGATATATCGGTTCTTTCTGCTGAAAATGCCTATGTCGGTGCAGGCGATGTTTTTCCGCGAGCGGGAAATTCGGGCGAAACATTTACTTTCAAGATAACTTATGCAAGCCCCGATGGCATCTTGCCGACAAGCGCAACGGTCTATATCGACGGAACGCCGCACACGATAACAAATTCCGAAGGCGGTGTTACGACAGGGAAAACATTTTCATATTCGACATCGCTCGGCGACGGCACACACAGTTATCATTTCATCGTCCAATCGGGCGCCGATGAATACCGTTTCCCCGAGACGGGCGAGATTTCCGGTCCGGTTGTGGGCTCGCCGCTATATACATTCGACCTCGGGATATCGGACGGCGGATTCACTACGCAATCCTTCTCATACTACCAGGATTGGGAATGGGGAGCGCCATCCTACGGACCTTCGAGTGTCCCTTATGGCAGCAGTTGTTGGGGAACGAGATTAAACACGACATATCACGACAGTTCGCAATCGCGGCTAAAAAGTCCGTCTATGAGCATTCCCGACGATGGCGGACGACATTATCTTGTGATATGGCATTGGTATCGTGCGCAGGCGAGCGCTTCGCCGCTGAAACACGATGGTGGAAATGTTCGCATAAGCGTCGATGGCGGAGATTCATTCATATTATTTCCACAAGGCGGATACGATGGAATATCGTCGCGATACAATCAATTGACACAATACCTGCCTATTTTCGGCGATACGATGAACGATTTTTGGCAGGAAGAAGCATTCGATGTTACGCCGTGGGCGGGACATTCTATCGAAGCGATATTCGACTTCGGAAGTTCGTCTCAAAATGTCGAAGCGGGGTGGTATATAAATCGAGTGTCTCTTTTCTCCGCCGTTGCAGCGGATATACAGGAATCGCAGAAAACCACATTACCAGATAAATTCGATATAAAAATTTCACCCAATCCGTTCAATTCATCGGTGAAAATCACGATTTCTGATGGTAGGGGTTTGGCACGCCAAACCCTTACCGATATCGCGATATACGATTTGCGAGGGAATGTGGTGTATTCAGATATGGTAGGGGCGAGGTCACCTCGCCCAATGCAAAAGGGCGCGGAAACCGTGTTGTCCCTACAAAACGGCACCCGCACATTTATCTGGCGACCCGACAAATCCATTTCATCAGGAATATATTTTGTGCGGGCAAAAATCGATGGACAAACAATAACGAAGCGGGTAGTTTATCTTAAATAATTGCGGAAACTAAACACAAATAGGCACAATCCAAAGGTCGCAGTGCTACCACCGACCCTATGATAAAACGATTCATCTTTGGATACCATGTGCGTAAAGCGGACAATGTTATTATTTTGATTGTTGACAAATATCGGACAAATTTTATTTTAATCGGGTATTTTTTAACCAAATTTCAGACATATTTATGACAACAGAGCTATTAAATCGTTTTTCTAAAATAGGCAGCAGATTTCTCGGCGTAAAATATCCTATTATCTGCGGCGCTATGACCTGGGTAAGCGACCCGTCGCTCGTGGCAGCTGTATCTAATGCCGGCGGATTCGCATCCCTCGCAGGAGGAAATACTCCGCCCAAAATACTCGAACAGCAAATTTTGGAAACAGAAAATCTCACCGACAAACCATTCGGATTGAATGTAATCACAATTGCTCCCGTATATCGAGACCATTTGGCGCTTATCCGCAATTTGAAAGTTCCGTATGTCATTTTCGCTGGAAGTTTCCCGCGCCGCTCCGAAGTAGAACTCGTTAAGCAAACTGGGGCAAAAGTCCTCTGCTTCGCATCGACTAAATCGATAGCCAATCGTATGCTGGATTATGGAGCAGACGCATTAATTTTGGAAGGAATGGAAGCAGGAGGACATGTCGGTCATGTAACGCTAATCACCCTTCTCCAAGAAGTTTTATTCAAAGTATCGGATATTCCTGTTTTTGTCGCCGGCGGAATCGGCACGGGACGAATGTTTGCACATATGCTTCTTATGGGTGCAGCAGGAGTTCAACTCGGAACTCGCTTTGCAGTCGCAAAAGAAAGCAATGCTCATCCGAGTTTCAAAAAAGCGTTCATCAAGGCGAGGGCGCGTGATGCTGTTTCTACACCGCAGTTCGACAGCAGGCTCCCCGTAGTAGCGGTGAGAGCTCTCCGAAATAAAAGCACCGCAGATTTTGGAAAACTGCAACTCGACCTTATCGGAAAACTCGACAGAAATGAAATTACAAGAGAAGAGGCACAGAAACAGGTCGAAGAGTTTTGGATTGGACGACTTCGTGATGCTGTTGTGGATGGAGATATATCGTTCGGCTCGCTTATGGCGGGGCAATCCGTTGGATTGGTCGACCGCGAAATGTCTGTTGCGGAAATTATCGATGAACTTATCGCAGAAGCAGAAACGGAATTGCAACGAGTGCAAGAATCCTTTGTCGGTTGAGTATTTTGTGAATGCTTGAAATAAAAATTTAAGTGGACGAATTTCAATGAATAAAAAATACGAATGAAAATTTAAAATGCTTGCGAAAAAAGTCGGTTTCATTTAAATTGTCAAACAATCGGGGCGTAGCGCAGCTTGGTAGCGCGCTCGGTTCGGGACCGAGAGGTCCCCAGTTCAAATCTGGGCGCCCCGAAAAAAATAAAATGATAAGTAATCGATGGCAGGCAAATAGGGGCAAGGTTTGCCTTGTCATTTAGTAGCAAATAATAAATAGAGGCATCCCGCCCAAGCGGGATTGCACCTATCTTTTCAACCGTTATCTCACGAAAGTTAAAATGGCAAATATTCCACCAATATGGATTTCTATAATCGGCGGGCACACTGCGGGTAAAGAAATTCGCAGTCTTGCCGAAAAAGTGGGCGGACTTCTAGCCGATGCTGGTGCTATCGTTATCAGCGGCGGTCTCGGCGGAGTTATGAAATCAGTTTCAAAAGGAGCAAAGAAAAACGGCGGAACGACCATTGGAATTTTGCCCGGTGATAATCGTAAAAGTGCGAACAAATATATCGACATAGCGATACCCACGGGGCTTGGAATGGCGAGAAATCTCCTCGTGGTGCGCTCCGGCGATGCCGTCATCGCAATCGATGGAAGTTGGGGAACACTATCGGAAATCGCTCTTGCAAAAAGTATCGGCAAAACCGTAATTGGATTGCAGTCATTCGCATTGGACGATGTGATTTCAGCAGATACACCGGAAGAAGCGGTGGAACTTGCTATTTCAGCGGCAAAAAGTAATTCAACAAAATAACTGTAATGAAACGGTTCAAGGCAAATATCAAAGGCGTAGTTCAGGGTGTTGCTTTTAGGTGGTTCGTCAGGCGCGAAGCGCAGATACGAAACATTGCTGGCTATGTTATGAATTTACCCGATGGCACGGTCGAAGTCGATGCACAGGGTGATTCGGAAAGTATCGAAGAATTCATCACAATGTTGCGGGAAGGCCCGCCTATGGCGATTGTGTCAAAAGTCGAACTGGAATGGCTGCCGCCAACGGACTATAAAAATTTCAGCATAAAATTCTAACAAAATATCTCCCGATGCACACGAGAAAAGTCACCATCGCGGTTATCATTTCGATTATATTGCTGTTGGTTGTCGCAGCGGTTTTTATGGTGTCGAATTCCCGAAAAATGTCGCAGATGAGAAACAGCGATGGCTGGAAGTTCTACGACGGCGTTTCAAACTCGATGGTGAAAATATTTACATCACCGAGACCTGCGAGGAAAATCGTTTTCTGGAATAATGGATACTATCTTGCAACAGCAGGCGGTATTTTCAAAATCGACAGCAAAAATTTTTCGCTCGAATCGTCGTTCACGACAGCAAACGGACTGCCGTCAAACGATATTAGAGATGCGCTCGTCAGTAATGGCAATCTCTTTCTCGCAACGAGAAATGGTCTCGCTATTCTGGAACCATCGGGTCGCATAATGATTCTGAAAAACATAAAAAATCCCGCTGCGAATAGAATAAACGATATTTCCATCGACGACGAGAAATTGTTGCTATGCACCGATAGCGGAGCATTCACCCTTGATAATTTCGATGTTAAAACAATCGCTTCAAATGCTCGATTTATTGCATCGGCTGCTGTTCCCGATGGTTTCATTATCGGCAATGGCGATGGACAATTGTGGTTCACCGATGTTGATACAATTCAAAAATTGCCGCTCAATCTGCCACGATTATCTTCCATAACTTTATCGAATGGGAAAGTTTTCGCAGCGACCGGCGCTGGAGCATTTTCATTTGGCGTCGGCGACGAAAATTACGAACATATCGATGATGGGCGAACACTGATAACCGCCGTCATCGGTTCTGCCGATTCAGTTTGGGTTTGCGGTTTCTGGGGTGCCGATTTGCTAATCGGAGGAAAACGAAAGCGCACAATCGATGTCCCACTCCAATGGGGTGGAGTTCGAGATGTTTTCAAAATCGACGGGGAAATTGTTCTGGGTGGAGATGGCGGAATTATCGACGAGGATGGAAACAATTATTCGGTAAATGCTCCACCTGAAAATCGCATCACGGCGATATGCAAACATCGCGGAAAAATTTGGGTTGGAACATTTTCATCGGGTATCGCCACATTCAGTGGAATAAATTGGAAAATTCCGCGAATAAAATTGCCATCGCAATTTGTGAATTCCATCGTATCGGATGGCGAGTATCTATGGGTTGGCACAGATAACGGACTCGTGATGGCTGGTGGTAAAAGCAGGGTTTTCAAAAAACGGGATGGAATCAATTCAAGCCACATAACCGCACTTTTCTATGATGGTAAAAAACTCTGGGTCGGCACAAATCGCGGCGTTTGCTGCCAAGAAGGGTTCGGTTGGCGGCAATTTTATATGTCGGATGGTCTCTGCGGCGACCACATCTATAGCATCGCATCGAAAAATGATGTCGTGTGGGTCGCGGCGTATGGTGGTGTTAGCAAAATATCTAAATTTGAAAACGAATGTTTTCGCAAAGCGGATGGCGCATTGAAAAACGACTGGGCAACTGCCGTTGCTATGTGCGATGATGGAATTTTTGTCGGAACTTATGGCGGTGGAATTTCCCGTTTCGACGGCGAAAAATGGTTATTCTATGCGGAAAAAGAAATTGTTAATCCCAATGCTGTTGCAATCGTTGCGGATAGACCGATTTTCGGAACTGCGGGGAATGGACTGCTGGTCTGGGATGGAAACCGTTTTTTCAAAATAACGAGCGAAGATGGTCTTCCGAATAACGAAATCCTTTCCATATTTGGCGATAATGAATATATTTGGGTTGGCACAACCGATGGATTGGTGAAAATACCATCGGAATTGATAATTAGATAATGAAAGGAATCTTTAAAAATGCCTTTTGAAATCGAATCGACAGTTCTCGACAATCGCTATGTTGCAAAAGAAACATTCGGCATCTATTTCTATGCTCCGCAGATAGCGCACACGGCGATTCCTGGTCAATTTGTTATGGTGTCGGCAGGGGAGAAATTCCTGCGCAGACCCTTTTCGATTGCGTCCGTTAGCGGAAGCAAAATCTTTTTACTCGTTAGAGTCGTCGGTGAAGGCAGTGCCATCATTTCATCGCTTCGGCGGAATGAACGGGTGAGAATTCTCGGTCCGCTCGGGAATGGTTTTCCAAACGATGTAAAATCGCCACTTCTTATCGGTGGTGGCATCGGCATTGCCCCGATGATTTTTGCTGCGCAGCATCTGAAAAGTATCGGTAAAAATCCCAAAATGATTTATGGAGAACAAAATTCGGACAAAATTATATCCGAAGATTTTTTGCCAGATGAAATCGAGATATCGACAGATAACGGCAGTTTCGGTTTTCGAGGCACTGCGGCGGATTTGCTCTTACAACAAAATCCTGCGCCAATATTCGCTTGCGGTCCCGAACCGATGCTGAAAGGTATCGCAAAAATCGCAGCACAATGGAATGTTCCAGCCTGGTTTTCGCTCGAAGCAAGAATGGCTTGCGGATTTGGCGTTTGCCAGGGATGCGTGATTAAAACTAAACAGGGATATAAAAGGGTTTGCACCGATGGTCCTGTATTTCAAACAGAAATTATTTATTAAAATCCTTGTGTTCGACTAAAAATTATTTAGTCTTTTATAGAATAAAACCTATCATTCTTGCCAAGGCGGTTTTGTAGATAGCGCTGTTAATT
>JALTEE010000145.1 GCA_027007865.1 bacterium | reverse complement strand
GAAGGGAATCCTCCTTTCTCCTTGGGGAGAAAGGAGTTAGAGGATAGAGGGGGTAAATAAAAACCCATATCAAAGAACTCAAAAATCACCTATTTTGCAGGGTTCATTTTTATTATGCTAAAAAAATTTATTGTTCCAATGTTGCCACAGCCGCCAACGATGCGAGATGGTCTGCAATTTTGTTATGCTCACGGGGAATATGAATAAAATTATACGAATCGAATTTCGCAAGCAATTCATAAGCCCTGACGACAAATTTCGCTATCGCCGGATTTTTTACCTTGTATTCGCCTCGCATCTGTTTGACGAGTAGTTGGCTATCCGAATAAATTTCGATTTTCGTTCCGCCGAGCTCCACCGCTTTCTCGAGTGCAGCAATCAAAGCACTGTATTCTGCAAAATTGTTGGTTCGCTTTCCCAACGGAACGGATAATCGCAATAATTCCGCATTGTCTTTCATATCTATCAGCAAAACTCCCGCACCAGCAGGACCTGGATTCCCTTTTGCTGCGCCATCTATGAACGCTTTGATATGAAGCATAAAACAGTTAAAAGTTTATAGTTAATAATGAAGAGTTAGACAATACATTGCATATAATTTCTAATCCTCGATTTTGACATAGAAAAAACGATGAAAAACTATCGTTCTCATATTTTTACAATTCAGTGATACTAACAAGTGGCAAATGTGTAATGGTCGAGCGGAAATGCGTGTTATTTCTCGTCGTCGATTTTTTCAATATCTACGATTATTCTACCGCAGTTTTCGCATATCACGAGTTTTCCCGCGCGAATTTCCTGAATTCTCTGTGGAGGCAATGCCTGTCTGCATCCACCACAAGCTCTATCGACGATGGGAACAACAGCAACTCCCTGCTTCCCGCTGCGTATCATATCATATTTCCGAATTAACCTCGGGGAAACCTTATTCGTCAAGTTTTCACGCTCCGCTCGAACCTTTTCAATAATGCTGTCTATTTGCGATGCATTCGTCTCGATTTCTTTGATTCGAGATTTATTCTCTTTCTGTTTTTCACCGAATTTTTCCTCGATTTCTGAGACTTCTTTTTCGAGAGTTTCCTGCTCGTCCATCAACACAATTACTTGCTGTTCGATTTCTGCGATATTGTTCTCGTGGGTGCGGATTTCCGTTTGGACAGCATCGTATTCCTTATTATTGGAAACTTTCATCAAACGCTTTTGAGAAGTATCTAAACCTGTTTTCTCCGTTGCGAGATTAAGCTCGAGCATATCTATTTCCTTTTTAACTTCCGAAAAACGCTCTTTTTTCTGTGTGAGTTTTTCCTCGAGATTTTCAACTTCGTCTTTGAGTTGTTTCAGAAGGTCGGGGAAAAAGGATTTGCGCATCTCGAGCTCTAATAACTTGCTGTCGTATTCCTGAATTGTCAACAGCAGTTTCAGCATTTCCTTCATAGAAAGTTTTCCTTTTGTTCCGTCTGCCATTTGCGCTCCTTTTTATGAAAATATTTTTGTTCTCAAAATAATTTAAATATTAAATATTGGCTCTTCTACATCGGAAATTGCTACTTTACCGAACACATCGAATTTTTTGAAAATTTCTTCGACCACATCGCGTAATCGGGGAAGTATAACCCATTCGGTTGCGAAGTGTCCGGGAATAACCGCTGTTATGCCTGCTTCTTTCAGCGCCAGAACCGAATGATGTCCGAGTTCGCCTGCGATAAAAACATCCGCCTCTGCGGCAATAACATCTTCGATAAAAGAATCCCCCGTGCCACCGAGAACAGCGGCTTTCCGAACAAATTCGCCACTTTTACCGACATAGCGAACCGCATTCGATACGAGTTTCGACCTGCATCGTTCGACGACATCTTCCAATTTGATTGTAGTTTCAAAAAGTCCGACTACACCGAAACCGCCGTCAATTCTATCGTTCTCGAGAGGATATATATCGAATGCGGGCTCTTCGTATGGATGAATTTCAGCGATTACTTTCAGAGCGCTTTTGAGCAAATGCTGCGGAACAATCGTTTCGAGCCGCATCTCTTTTACTTTTTCGAGTTTTCCCACTTCGCCGATGTATGGCGACGCTCCTTCGAGTGGAAAAAATGTTCCTTCGCCAGATGCGGAAAAACTGGACTTGCCATAATTGCCGATATGTCCAATGCCGACATCGAGCAAGGCTTCCCTAAAATTTTCAAAATCTTTCTCAGGAACAAAAATTACGAGTTTGAACAATTTTTCGCTGCTTTTCGGGTGCAGATATTTCTCGAATTCGATGCCCAATATTTTCGCCAGCGCCGCAGACACGCCATCCGGTGCAAAATCGAGGTTCGTGTGTGCTGAATATATTGCAAGGTCGTGTTGAATTGCGAAATAGATTTTTTCGCTGTTCTTATCATTTGCGACAATAGCTGAAAAATCGTTGCGAGACGGCGGATGATACGTAAGCAGTAAGTCATATCCGCCCTTTGCCGCTTCTTCGATGACATTTTGCGATGGGTCAAGTGCGATGAGAATTTTTTCGATACCTCGTTCGAGGTCGCCGCAGAAAAGCCCGACTTTGTCGGATTCTACCGCCCATTGCGGTGGATAGTAAAGTTCAAATTCCCTTATGAATTCATTAAGTCTCATATCAATGTAAAAAAGCGCACCGTTTTTTAACAGTGCGCCTTAAAAAATGTAAATGGTGGGCGATAGTGGACTTGAACCACTGGCCTCTTGCATGTGAGGCAAGCACTCTACCATCTGAGCTAATCGCCCCTGTTCCATTATTAACATTTCTCTCTCCAAAAATCTATTTTATCTGGACCCACCAGGACTTGAACCTGGAACCAATGGATTATGAGTCCACTGCTCTGCCAATTGAGCTATGGGTCCAATATTAAAATATAATATTACAT
>JALTEE010000144.1 GCA_027007865.1 bacterium | reverse complement strand
AATAAAAAAGCGACTCGACCCGCTATCACAAATTCGCAGCCGCATAGAAAATACAATTGTAGCAGACCCGCCCGCGCAAATCAATGATGGCGGAATACTTAAAAACGCTGTGCTTCCAGAGCTCGATGAATTGCGAGAATTGCGCAACGATTCCACATCGGTTCTGCGAAAAATGGAAACGGAATTGCGAAAACGAACAGGCATAGAAAAACTGCGCGTCCGATTCAACAAAGTCTTTGGCTACTTCATCGAAATAAGTAAGGCACAAGCGCAAAATGCTCCCGAAGATTTCATTCGTAAGCAGACGCTCGTCAATGCGGAACGGTTCATCACACCCGAACTGAAGGAACTCGAATCAAAATTCCTCGCCGCGGATGAGCGAATAAAATATATCGAGCGGGAATATTTTCTAACACTCGTAGCGGAACTTTCTGTGCAGTCCAGCAAAATAGCGAAAGTTGCGTCCGCCATTGCGCAACTCGATGTCATCGCAAATTTCGCGCACATCGCTAAAAAGAAAAGATATTCTCGCCCTAAAATCACCGACGACGGCGCAATCGTAATAAAAGGTGGACGGCATCCCGTTCTCGAAGATATTCTGGGCAGAACCGCATTTGTTCCGAACGATGTCGAACTCGACGAAGCACAACAGATAATCATTCTCACGGGACCTAATATGGCTGGAAAATCGACATTTTTGCGCCAGAACGGTCTCATCGTGCTCATTGCGCAAATGGGGAGTTTCGTTCCTGCGGAAGATGCGAAAATCACTCCCGTTGATAGAATTTTCACCCGCGTCGGCGCGACAGATTACATTGCACGTGGGCAATCGACATTTCTCGTAGAGATGCTCGAAGCGGCGAACATCTTGCGCAACGCCACAGATAATTCACTCGTTTTGCTCGATGAAATCGGGCGCGGAACGAGCACTTACGATGGGCTTTCCATCGCTTGGGCTGTCGCAGAATTTCTGCACGATGCACAAAAACATCGCGCTAAAACGATTTTCGCAACGCATTATCACGAATTGACGGAACTCGCAAGTTATATGCGCCGAGTATCGAACTTTCAAGTCGCAGTGCGGGAGCGTGAAGGAAAGATTTCGTTTCTTCACCAAATTGTTCCCGGCGGCTGCGATGATTCATACGGAATACAGGTGGCGCAACTCGCGGGAGTTCCCGAGCCTGTCATTAGCCGAGCGCGAGAAATTCTCGATATTCTCGAATCGGGCGAAACGCCGACTAAATCGGTGCGGAGACTCGGCGGCAGAAAAGGGAAAGTCGAGCGTCAGGATGGTTTTCAAATTTCGCTGTTCGACCCGGAATATCACCCGCTCGTTATAGCATTGAAAGAGATGGATTTGAATAATATCACGCCGCTCGAAGCGCTGAAAATTTTGAGCGAATGGAAAGCGAAGTGGGAGAGGTAAAAAACAATTTGAACAGGAATTTTTAGTGGTTTGCGATTAAGCGGGATTTTAAAATATGTCGTTATTATCTGCCCAAAATATTTTTTTTGGCTACGATGAGCTGCCAATATTGAAAAAGATATCGTTATCACTTCGGGATGGCGAAAAAGTTGCACTTGTCGGCAAGAACGGTTCGGGGAAAACGACGCTGTCGCTCGTTCTTGCCGGTATTTTTAAGCCTTTGTCGGGTTCCGTGCAAATCGACGGTGTTTCATTTTGGAATGGCGATGAAAATGCGCTTATCCAACAAAATATCGGCTATGTATTTCAAAATCCCGAAGACGGTTTCGTTGCCAGCGACATTTTTAGAGAAATCGCATTTGCCGCGGAAAATTTCGCTATTCTGCGAGATGAAATACTTGCGAGAATAAAGGAATTGCTCGCTCAATTCGAATTCGATACGGGAAAATCGCGACTCGAACTTTCCGGCGGAATGAAGGCGCGATTGGCAATCGCATCGGCACTGGCGACAGGTGCAAAATTCCTCATCCTCGACGAGCCGGAGAGTTTTTTAGATTTGCGCGGGCAGCGAGCCTTAAAAGATATACTGTCCGCAGATTTTACTGGAAGCGGGATTTTGCATATTACTCGAACCGCAGAAATAGCGCAAAATTGCGATTCTGTTTATGTAATCGAGGATGGCACATTGCGTATCGCAGAAGATAGCGATTTCCAGCCGCTTCCCGATATAAAAATCGAATCGATAAATGGGGGAGAAGTCGTCAATAAGTTCGATGATGTCTCGTTTGGATATAATGGCGATGCGGTTTTGAAAAATGTTTCGTTCGATATTCGTCGCGGTGAGGTTGTCGGACTTGTTGGAGCAAGCGGCTGCGGGAAAACGACATTAGCGCTGCTCTGTGCTGGAATATTGAAGCAATCGAACGGCTTTATCGAGAGAAATGGCAGGATAAGTGTTGCACTGCAATTCCCCGAGAGACAACTATTTGCCGACACAGTGATGGACGATGTTATGTTCGGTCCAAAGAATTTTGGTATTAAAAATGCGGAGAGCATCTCGCAAAATGCGCTCGAAATGCTCGGTGTATCCGCAGAATTGTGGGAAAATTCGCCGTTTTTGCTATCGGATGGTCAGCAACGGCGCGTCGGGCTCGCAGGCGTCATCGCAGTTCAGCCCGATTTGCTCATCCTCGACGAACCGTTCGCTTCGCTCGATAACGATGGCATTTCTCGCGTTCTGAACCTGATTGCAAAATTAGCAAAAGATGGAACCGCTATAATTGTGATAACTCATAGAACCGACATCATTGCCAAAATTGCACATAGGACAATTGCGCTGCTGAATGGCAAAATCGAATACGATGGCGACACAAAAATTTTGTTAAACAATATTGAACTATGCGAGCAAATTGGTGTTCGGGCAAATATCCAAATTGTATAATGTTAATTATTAGGTAATATCCTTAATTATAAGG
>JALTEE010000143.1 GCA_027007865.1 bacterium | reverse complement strand
CTACCCGCCCAATAATGATTAAAAATAACTATTCCCGATATATATGCAACAAATTTTTAAGTTTAAGTATATAGATAAAATCTTTTGAAAATGTTCTCGAATTTTGTTTTGCTTTCCAAAAATTGCTCACGAAACTCTTTCAACGGAGCATTTTTCAAAAGCATTTTTCGCCATCTCGGCGAACCTGTCAATATATCGAACGGCATTTTTTCTGTTTCGTATTCATACGGCGGCGTTTTGAACTCGAATTCATCGGGATATAAGTGTATTATGGTTTTCAAAATGGCGAATGCTGTCAGAACGGGTTTGAAAATTTCTCTATTCAAAATGTGCATTTGTGCGCCGCCGCATCGTTCTCCCGAAAATTTATTGAATGTCGGGACAAAATATAGCGGTCTAAAATAGATGCCAGGAATTATATCTGCAATCGAATTGAGCGCCTCGCACATTTCGAATGGGTCGATGAATGGCGCGCCGAATATTTCGAATGGGCGAGTTGTTCCGCGTCCTTCGGAAAGTTCTGTTCCTTCGAGCAGGCACATTCCGGGATAAACCGTCGCAGTATCGAGTGTCGGCATATTCGGCGATGGCATAACCCACGGCAATTCTGTTTCATCGAACCACATTTTTCTGCGCCAATTCCGCATTGCTACCACTCGTGGCTTTGGCAAATTTTTCAACTCGCAAGCATATAATAAAATTTCGCCGATTGTGAGACCGTGTCGAATCGGCAGCGGCAGCAATCCCACGAATGAGAGATAATCTTCTTCTTGAACGGGACCTTCGATAAAATTTCCGCCGATGGGGTTCGGTCTATCGAGTATCCATATTCCGATGCCCGCCTGCGACGCCGCTTCGATAAACAGCAGCGCTGTCCAGACGAATGTGTAATATCTCGCGCCGACATCCTGCAAATCGATTATGATAACATCGATATTTTTCAATTCTTTCGCTGCGGGCTTCAGTGATTGGAAATTGTCGCCGTAGAGTGAAATTATCGGGATTTTATATTTGCTATGAACATTTGTCGATACTTTTTCCTGGTCTTGTTCGGTGCTAAATAGTCCGTGTTCGGGAGCGAATATTTTTTCGATAAAAATTCCTGCATCGGCAAAAATATCGATTATGTGATTAAGATTTTCGTCCACAGATGCGCTATGGCATAGCGCTCCGACTTTGCGCCCGGAAAGTTCGGCGAGCAGTTCATCTCGAAGAACCGAAAGCCCCGTTTTTACTTGATTTGTCATAATATCAATAGCATTCGTTTTTGTTACTTCTTAGTTGCTATTTCATCGATTGCAATCACATACGGCAATCCTCGATATTGCTGCTGGTAATCGAGACCGTATCCCACTACGAAGCGGTCGTCGATTTCGAAGCCGACATATTTTACTTCGGGATGAAACTTCCTGCGCGACGGCTTCGATAAAAATGTTGCGATTTCGATGCGTTTGGGTCGGCGTATTTTCAAGATTTCTGTAAGATAATGAAGTGTCAATCCAGTATCGACAATATCCTCGATGAATAGCAATGTTCTATTTTTTATCGGTTCATCGAGGTCTTTCAAAATTTTCACGATGCCGCTGCTTTTGGTAGCATTTCCATAAGAAGATGTCGATATGAAATCTATTTCGTATGGGAAATCGAAATGGCGAACAAGGTCGGACGCAAAAATAAATGCACCTTTTAATATCACCACGATTAGAGGATTGCTGTCGCCGATATCAGCAGCGATTAGCTTCGCCAACTGAGGTATTCGTCGACGAATTTGCTCCTCACTTATAACAATTTCGTGTTCGGGAAGCATCATAAAAACCCCCATTAAAATTTTTTGATGTTTTGCAAAAATACTTTATTTATAAAAAGTTCTTGCGTAATTTGATATATAGATATAGAATTGGCAACTGAAATATAAGATAAAGATAATCGAATAGGAGAAAAAATGCCCTGTGGTAGAAAACGAAAACTTCGCAAAGTCAAGCGGCACAAATTGAAAAAGCGCCGCAAGAGGGATAGGCACAAGAAAAAGAAGCGATAAATCGTGAAAATCGCAGTTATATCAGATAGTCATATCGGACAGAGAATTTCCGCCTTCCCGCCAAAATTTATCGGGGAATTATTCCAATATGATGCGATTATTCACTGCGGAGATTTTACTAATATCGCTGCGCTAAATATTTTCAGGCGGAATGATGCGGATTTTTGGGGTGTCTGCGGGAATATGGACGATGCTGAAATCGTTGCAGCACTCCCCGAAAGCAGAACTGTTCACATCGAAGACATTACAATCGGAATAATGCACGGTTGGGGTTCACCGTATTCACTCGATGAACGAGTGTTTGCGAAAATGGCAAAAAAATATCCCGATGAGAAATTCGATGTCATTTTCTTCGGTCATTCGCATATTCCGTCCGGCACGCTCGTCGGCGGCACGAGAATGCTTAATCCTGGCGCTGTCAGCGGGAATGTAGATGAAAAATTCGGCTCATTCGGAATTCTTACAATCGAGAGCGGAAAAATCGAATGGAAGATAAAAAAGATTTTGCCGAGGGGATATTGAATTAAAAATTTACAAATTTTTTTAAAAAACTTGACAAAAACTCACAAATGAGTATTTTAGCAAATGTAATAGGAAAATTAATTTCCTGTGCGGTTTCTCTGGGAACCGTCAGATGTAATTAAGTTCCCCGTCATTGCCCCTTAGCATAAGCATAAGGGATGTCAATGGCGGTTTTTTTATTGGAGGAGATATGCCTATGGATGTTTGCAAAAAACAAAGAATTAAAAATGATTAAAAAATTCATTTCCTATTTTATTTACATGTTCTTGGGTTTAAGTAAAATATTGTATTGATAGAACTATACTAAATTTTAAAATAAATTTTAGTTATTTTTGTGATATTGAA
>JALTEE010000142.1 GCA_027007865.1 bacterium | reverse complement strand
GTAATAATATATAGTATCTTCTGAATAATAATCTAATTCGCTTACCTCGGCCAATCCAATAGAAATACTGTCATCCGATAATAATGTCAATTCTGCATTATGAATATATTGAACATTAGAATTGGGAGAATAGGGTTGTTCTTCACCTGCGATATACGGAACTACGCTCGTTATATAAATTTTTATCGGTTCATTTGGAGAAAACAATGCCCACACAGCGGGCATCTGCCCGTCTAACTCACTCTGGTTATTAGGTAATTGACAGGAATTAAAGAATAGTAATAATAATATATTAATTACGCCAATAAAGACTATTCTGCTGTGGTTATGTGAATTGTATATTATCAATCTATCCATCCTGCTATTAAATTTTTATATTGGGCGATTAAATTATCCGCAGATTCTTCGGTTTTGCCTTCGGCAAGTAAATGAAATACTGACCGCTCTGCATCGGGCAAAATCAGTATCCACGCATCGGAAGTGATAACTCGAACACCGTCGATAATGTTTCTGGGAAATTTTTGTGTATATTCGATTAACGAACGCATCACTTTTCCTTTTTCGCGCCAGGGACACTGCACTTCTAATTTTTTCCTTATGAATTTTGGCATATCTTCGGAAAATTCGGAAAGATTTTTATCTATTTTAGCAAGCATTTCGAGCACCTTTACCGATGAATACATCGCATCGCAGGCAAAACCGAAATCGGTGAAAATAAATCCTCCGCGAGTGCCTCCGACAAATGCGACATCGGGTTTTCGTGCAGATTCCATCATAGCGAGATGTTCATCTTTTGTGCGAACGACATTGACGCCTGCATCCCGCGCAAGAAAATTCACTCCCATCGTCGCAGAAATCGGAACTGCTATAGTATTAGGTTTATGTTGCGAAAGATACAATTTCGTAATTATATAGAGAAGTTCGTTATCGAGATAAATGCGTCCTTTTTCATCGCATACCGCAAGTCTTTCTCCAACAGGGTCGATTGCGAACCCAATCTGTGCATTGAGGCTTCTTACAATTTTCGCAAGTCGTTGAAATGATGTTTCCCGTTCCTCCCTTGTTTTCGTGAGATGGTTCGGGTCGACAAAGGCATTAAGAGCAATGACATCCGCACCGATGCGCTCGTGAATATCCGTCATAACTTGTGCCGCTGCACCATATTGATAATCGACGACAATGCGAAATTTTCCCTCTCGGATTGCATCAATATCTATATGTTGAAGCAATTTCGATTTATATGCGTCGATGATACCGCCCGGTCGCGAAAGTCTGCCGAGTTTTTCATAATCCGCTCGTGGAATTCCTTCTCTGACCATCATTTGCTCGATTTTTCTGCATTTTGCAGTAGGTAAGTCGGCACCATCGCCGGAGAGAAATATCAAATCTTGCCTTTTTTTATCATAAGGAGATTTTCTTATATGCACACCTGCGGTTCGCGGATTTTGAACGAGATATTGCCGAAGAAGCGGAATCGGCACAATACCGACATCTTCCACATCCATTCCGGCGGACATCGCTCCACAAAACAGCGCTCTTGCAGTGATTTGGCTCGCTCTATCGGGGTCTCGTGATATTACGAGTGTCCCGCCGCCGTTCTTCGCAAGCGTTGCTCCTAATGCGGCGCCGAGTTTGCTTGTAAATTCGGGCGAAAGTTCCCAATTTATCGCTCCGCTAACGCGAGAACGAGTGAAAAGTTCGCCGCCAACTCTGTCCGTCCATATCACCGATTCGGTCAACACCGCTCTATCTTCGACGATTTTATCGGGCCAAAGTTTCACGCCAGCGGAAATTGTAACGCCATCGCCGATTTTGCAGTTATCTGCGATTACTGTATGTTCCTGAATGCTGCTATTCGCACCGATTTTAACTGCGCTGGCAATCGTCGCATTTTGCACAATCGTTCCCGATTCGATATTTACATTGTCCCAAATTACGCTTTTTTCGACGATACATCCTTCCGAAACGGTCGAATCGCTTCCGATAACGCTGTTCGATACGAAAGCGCCATTTGCGATTTTGGCATTTTTGCCGACGAGAACTCTGCCTTCAAATTTTGCCTCGGGATGGCATTCGGCACCATCGGCGATGTAGATTTCCGCATCGCCAATCTTTTGCACCTTGCCCGGCAATGTGATTTTTACACGTTCCCAGAGCGCATCTTCATTTGCCTTGCGATATTCCCGTAAATTCCCGACATCACGCCAATATCCCGATGCGATATATCCGTAAAGCCGTTCACCATTTTCGAGGAGTGCTGGGAAAAGATTTTGCGAGAAATCGAAAAATTTCTCCCGCGGTATCCAATCGAAAACTTTCGGCTCGAGAATGTAAATACCGGTGTTTATCGTGTCGGAAAAAACCTGTCCCCACGCTGGTTTTTCGAGAAAGCGGGTGATTTTGCCATCGTCTTCCGTAATCACTATGCCGAATTGAAGTGGTGTAGGATGCCTCGTGAGAACAATTGTTGCCAGAGAATTTCGCTCCTTGTGAAAATTCATTGCTGCACGCAGGTCGAAATCGGTCAGCACATCTGCGGAAATCACAACGAATGTGTCATCTACGAATTCTGCTGCATTTCGGACGCTGCCAGCGGTGCCGAGGTCGCTCTCCGCGGATTTGTAATTCATATCTATCCCAAAATTGCTGCCGTCGCCAAAATGGCTTTTTATCGTGTCCCCGTGATAATAGAGAAGCGAAACAGCAACATCGAAACCATTTTTCACCAGCAATCTGACGATATGTTCCATCATCGGCACGCCGACAACGGGAACCATCGGCTTCGGTCTCTTATATGTCAACGGATGCAGCCTCGTGCCGAAACCACCCGCCATAATCACTGCTGGCATAGCTATTTTCCCCCTGAAAAATTTTAATATTTATAAAATAAAAATTAACTCTTTAAGCTTAAGAAAAAAGTG
>JALTEE010000141.1 GCA_027007865.1 bacterium | reverse complement strand
AAAGCGTTCCGCTTGACCATTTACCTAAACATCGCACCCCATTCCCCTTGGATTCCCAATCGAGTTGGGAATGACACCCTTCGGGTGATTCAGCGCTTCGCCGTGCATCTATTTCGCTCCTTGTTGTCGCTCAAATACGCTTTTCTCATTCCCGCATTTTGTTTTGTCATTCCTGTGAAAACGGGAGTCCAGAAAGATGATGGAAGGTGGAGATATACGACCTGATAGGAAATGTTACCACAACTTTTTGGATGGGTGGTAGAAATTTAGGCTTTGAACTTTAATCTCATTTTTCTGTCAACCATCTCAACTGCGCACGATAGCGATAGTAGTTGACGATGGCGGAGATTCTCTGCAGTTGTGCTTGCTCTAATGCGAGTTCAGCATCGAGCAGTTCCAGCAATGTTACGCTTCCGAGTTCGTATTTCTTTTTTGTAGCGTTCAATGCGAGTTTTGCATCTGCGACCTGTGCTTCGGATAATTTATAACTCGCTGCCGCTTCGGTCATCGTTCGATATGCCTCGCGAATGCTCTGCTCGCTTGTGAGCAATGTATTATCGAACATCGCATCGTTCTGCGACAAGTTTGCCGATGCGCTTTCTATTCCTGCGATGCGCGATGTGCCCGAAAGCAGCGTCCACGAAAGCGAAAGACCATAACTAAACGAGCCTTCATTCGCGACATTCGAGAAATTGTTCGGGAATTCGGCATCGTTCCAAGACCAGTTCGCAGACATCGATAGTTTTGGAACATAATTCAGGTATGAGGATAGTTTTTGCAATTCTGCGGAGCGCAATCTCAATCGGGCTTGTTCGACCGAGCGATTGTTTTTTTGTTTAAGATAGTTATCGAGCGGCGGCAATTTATCCATCGGTGGCGGAGTGAATGTCGTATCGACAACGAAAGTGGAGTCGAGCGGGAAATTTAATTTTGCGCAAAGTTTTTCTCTGCTCCGCTGAAGATTGTTCTGCGCTTGAATGAGAGACAATTTTTTTTGAGCGACTTGCACGCGCATTTTCGATGCGTCCACTTCCGATGTGGAACCGAGCGATAATCTTTTATCGGTAATTTTTTGCTCGTCGAGTGCTCTGCTCAATGCCTGCTCAGCAATTTGCAATTCCATCGACGATTGAACGAGCGCGAGATAATAGGATACGACATCCGCAGTAATTTGCGAACTTTTATCGAGATATGAGAGAAAAGCGGCGTCACGCGAAAATTTTGCCTCTTTTAGCGATAAAAAATCTCTCCCGCCAGAAAAGAGCGGCAGCGATGCGGATAATCCCATCGAATAATTGTTGCGGGAACGAAACATCTCATCGTTGTGGAACGAAATCATATCTCTGTCGTATCGTCTCCACGATGCCGATGCGGATGCCGACGGCAAGAAACTGCTCCAAGCGGAAAGATACGAGGCTTGTGCACTTTTATATTGTGCCAGCGATGCTCGAACATCGAGATTTTGCAATATTGCAATGCTTTCTGCTTGTTCGATTGTGAGCAGCGGGATTTTTTGCTCATTTTGAACTTCCTGACCGAACAGAAGCGCAGCGGGAAATAGTAAAATGATTAACATCGAAACCGCCGAAAAACGAGCGACAGCAGAATTGTATTTTGTGCGATGAAATTTCATAGATTATTTCGATGTTTTTACTTCGGTTTTCTATGTTTTCCAACAGGACGCTTTCTGATTCCTCTTCTTCCCCATCTTTTGTTCTCGAGTGGCTCTACTTTATCGTTATCGGAAAGTTCTCGCAGGATTTTAAATGGACCTGTGATGATTTTTTCTCCTTCTTTTGCACCGTCGGTAATTTCTATAAATCTATCGTCGGAAATGCCCGTGTGAATGAGAATTTTTTTGGCTACGCCGTTTTTTAGAATGAAAAGTCCTTCGCCCTCTTTATTTTCGATGGTATCGCGATACGCGACGATTGCGGAAAGCGGTGCCGCCAGCACGGAATCGTGTTTCGCTGTCGTGATTGTAGCAGTTACAGACATTCCGGGGCGAATTTTTGGCGATGGTTTCTCTATCGCTATTTTTACCTCGAATGTAGCGCGAGTTTCTTCGCCGCCGACAGATTGCACCTTAGCCTGATGTGCAACTTGAATTACAGTTCCGCTGAAAAATGTATCGGGAATTGCATCGAGTTCCAACTTCGCATATTGACCGGGAACGATATCGACGACATCCGCTTCATCGACATCCACGGTTGCTTGCATATTAGTCAATTGAGCGATTGTCATTATCACACTGCCCGGATTGTTCATTGTTCCAACGATGACAAATTCGCCATCTTCCGCTTTCAAAGATGTTACAATCCCATCGAGAGGAGATTTAATTATAGTCTGTTCGAGATTATCCTGTGCTTCTCGAAGTGAAGCCTGTGCGGATTGCAGTTGAGCTTTGAGGACATCGACTTCTGTCTGTGCGGCGAGCAATGCATCATCGGAAACTGCGCCCGACGATTTCAATTCCCGTGCTTTGTTCAAATTTTGCTGTGCCTTTCCCAAATTTGCCTCGACCTGATGAACTTGTGCTTGCGCTCGATTGACTGCGGCGACAAATCTGTCCCTATTCAATTTGACAAGCGTATCGCCAATTTTTACAGTGTCGCCCTCATCGACATATAACTTCTCTATCTTTTCAGATACTTCTGCAGATATATCGACATCGCTTTTCGGTTCCACTCTGCCAAATGCTATAACAGTAGATTCTATCGTCCTTTTTTGAATTCTGTTTACTTGAACCCTTTTTACGCTGCCCTTAAAATGCATCGCAGCGAACAACCCGACTATCAAAACAATAAGAATAATAATTATCACACCTATGATGATTGCTTTTTTCATTATCCAAACCTCGCTTATGGAATATTGGAATTAAATAAAATATAATCGCTAAACTATGGCAAGATTTATAATTTTACAAT
>JALTEE010000140.1 GCA_027007865.1 bacterium | reverse complement strand
ATACAAAAATTTGCAGGAGAAAGCGCGCCAGACCGAAATTGCACTTATCGCAGGGAGACTCGGCAGATATAAAATCGAAAGGGAAGAAATCAAAAAGATTGCCGAATCTATCGATGCGGATGTGCAGAAACTATCTGTGCAATTGGCTGAAATTGGAGCGAAAATTCAGAAATTGGCAGCACACAGAACCGAGAGGGAGCAAAAACGAGATGCAATCGCCGACGAGCGCCGGAAAATCGAGCGAAAAATCGCCGATGCCGAGCGCGAAAATGCCGTATCGAAGGAACGAATCGAAAGCGCAAAAAATTCGATTGCATCAGCAGGCGAAATGGGAAAAAATCTCCGGCAGAAGATAAAAAAATCGCAAGATGAAGTGGCAAGACTGCAAAACACACTAATCGAATTGAAAAATAGGCGCGCCGATATCGAAAATAAAAGCAAAAAATTGAACAACGAACACAATGCAGTCGATAAATCATTTCTGAAACTCAAAAATGAACTGACAGCGCTTCAAAAAAAAGATGATAAACTGCGCGAAAGATTTTTGGAACTGACAAATCGCATTGCATTTAGCGGAGCCGAGCAAGATAAAATAAAAAAGCAAAAAGAATCGCTGGAACGAAAAACCGAACAAAATCGAAAAGAACTTTTAGAGCAGAAAGATATTTCACAGAAGAGCGAAGCCGAACTCGATGCGCTTGAAAAAGAGTCTTCCGAAATATCTAAAAAAGCCGATACTTTGCAAAATGAGTTGTCGTCGATTTTGAAAAAGATTTCCGATGTAACCGCCGAAATATCAAAAACTTCGCAGCGCCGTTCCGAACTCGCGGGAAGAATTTCTCAGATAGAAAACACGATTTCAACAGGTAAAGATATCGGTGAGGCAGCACACTATCTATTATTGCACAAAAATGAAGCGAAAATAATCGGTCTTTTGGCGGATATGGTTCATATCGACGAAAAATATTCCGCTCCCGCCGAGCAAATGTTCGGTGAACTGACAAAATTTCTTGTCGTCGAGGAAATTGGCGATGCAATGGAGGCGATAAAAATGCTGCCATCCGCCAGCGGCGAAATCGGATTTATCGTGCTTTCGGAACTGCCCACCGCAAAAAATATCCCGAAATGGTTTTCCGCTGATGATGATAGACTCTTTACCCTGCTACAAAAAGCAAAAATAATAGGCAAAACAAATCCGCAAGAATTTTCGAAATTCGACGATGGCGATGCTATTACGATATCGCAGGATGGCTGTATTGTTCGTGAGCGCGGTGAATTGAAAATCGTTCTCGGCAAACATCGAGCGGGCGCACTTACAATAAGAACGCAAATCGAAAAATTCCAAAGCGAACTGGATAAAATCGAAGCAACATTGAAAAAACTCGATTCAAAACGAAACGACCTCGACAATAAAAAATCTCGTTTCGATGAAGAATTATCGGAACTCGATAATAAATTGCGAAAATTGAGCGAGCGACATTCGCAGCAAGAGCGAGAATATCAATGGTCATTGGCGAGAACGGAGCAGCTTGAAAAATCGACAGCGCAGTTGGACAATCAACGGAATGAACTTATCGTTTCCATCGAGAAAATCGATGCGAGCCTTCTAAATTGGCGTAAGAGCGCCGATGAAATCGAAAGTTCGAGGAGAGACCTTCGACAGAAAATAGATAAAATCGAAGAGCGGATATCGAAAGCCGAAGCGCAGCGCAGAGAATTGGACGAAAAGATATCTGCCAATGAAATGCAGCGCATCAGCAACGAAGGCGAAATCAGACACGCAGAACAGGATATAGAGCGGGAGAAAATAGCGCAAAAAGACGCAGCGGACGAGATTGCGGACTTGCAAAATAATATCGAAAACGCAAAGAGAACTATCACAGATATCGAGAAAAATATCGCCGAACAAAACATTCAAATTCAAAAACTATTTTCTCATCGCGATAGTTTCGAGCGGGATGAGGATGTCATTCGCAGGGAACTCGAAAAAACAAACAGCGAACTCGATGAATTGCGAAAAAAAGAGCGTCTAATATCGGAGGAGCGCGAAAAGCATCGTGCCAAACTATCGGAACAAGCGAAGAAAATTTCTGCAATCGATGCATCGGTAGAACAAATGCGAAAAATGGCTATCGAAGAAATCGGCGATATTCCTGCTCCAAGTGAACCGATTTCTGACAGCGAAGAAGCAGATTTTCAGCGCAAACTCACAAACTACCGCAGAAGATTGGAACAATCCGGTGCAGTCAACCTCGAAGCAGAAGAGCAATATGCGACAATCAAGGAGCGGCTCGATTTCTTGCTCAAACAAAAAGCGGATATAGTCGAATCTATCGGCGATTTGAAGCGAACAATAGAGCGCCTCGATGAAGAAGCGAAACGATTGTTCACTCAAACATTCGAAGCGGCGAGAGAGAATTTTAAAAATGTATTTCTCGAACTTTTCGACGATGGCGAAGCAGATATTTTACTGGAAAATCCCGACGAACCACTGACATCGGATATTTTGATAAAGGTCAAGCCCGCGGGGAAACGGCAACTGTCGCTCTCACAGTTATCGGCAGGAGAAAAAGCGCTGACATCGCTTGCACTGTTGTTCGGATTGTATCTCGTGAAACCGTCGCCATTCTGCCTAATGGATGAAGTCGATGCGCCGCTCGACGACAGCAATGTGACGCGCTTTTTGCGCCTCGTGAAAAAATTTTCAGCCGACATCCAATTCGTTATAGTATCTCACAACAAGCGCACTCTCGAACACGCAGAGTATCTCTATGGTGTATCGATGGAACGAGATGGTGTATCGAAAGTGGTCTCTATCAAAATGAGCGATTTAAAACTCGAACTGGAATAATAATACGGGGAAACCTATTTATCCGCTAATTCGATTGCGGAAACAGGTTTTGCACTCGTCCATCATCTGCACAACTTTCAGTTATAGTATC
>JALTEE010000139.1 GCA_027007865.1 bacterium | reverse complement strand
GAACGATGCTTTCGCAGGTTTTCGACCTATCTCCTGTTGCAATCGTAGTTTCAGATGAGAAAGACAATATAATGCAAATAAATCCAGCATCGGAAAAGATGTTCGGCTATAAACTCGAAAATTTGCTGAAAAAACAAACATCCGTTTTAATTTCGCCTACGGAAAATCTTGAAACCATTATCAATACTCGTCTGAATGGTATGTTCAAAGGTGAAACGATGCTGCGGAAGAGCGATGGAACAGAATTTTGGGCTTATGTTGTAAATGTTCCCGTAAAAAATTTCGCAGGTGACATAGAAGGATATTTGTTTATGGCTCTCGATATCACAGAAATAAAGAATCTGCAGTATTACTTGATTAGAGCGGAAAAAATGGCAGGTATCGGCATTCTCGCATCGGGCATCGCCCACGAATTGAATAATCCGCTATATGGAATTCTGGGACTTGCCGAGGCAATCGTCGATGAAGACGATGTAGATACTATCAAAGAATTTGCCAGCGACATTATCAAATATGCCAAAGAAGCGGCGGACATCGTAAAAGACCTGGCGGGATACACATATACATCTCGTATGGAAACTGCTTCCACAGTGAACATAAATACCTCGATTCAAAATGCCATTAAGATGATTGGACGGCTCGGGAAATTCGAGGGGATAGAAATCGAGGAAAATTATGGTGAAATTCTCGAGGTAAATGCAAGCGGAAGCGAGGTGCAACAGGTCTTTGTTAATCTTTTGACAAATGCAATAGATTCTATGTCTGGTAGTGGGAAATTGTCGATTTCTACGAGTATGATGGGAGATTTTGTCGAAGCGAGAGTTCGGGATACTGGTTCAGGAATACCCGAAAATCTTCGGGCGCATATATTCGAGCCGTTTTTTACAACAAAGCAGGTTGGCGAAGGAACGGGATTGGGACTCTATATTTGTTATCGCATAATAAATAAGTATAAAGGAACCATAGACTTTGAAAGTTCACCCCAGGGTGGAACTACATTCATAGTTCGATTCCCAGTTGCAGAATAATCACATTTCGAGGAACAATTATGCCGCAAAATATACCGAATAACGATATAAATCCTATTCAGGCAACGGTTATGGTGGTCGATGATGAAGATAGAATCCGCCGAATTCTCGCTATACAATTGCAAAAAGCAGGATACAATGTAATATCAATAGGCGAAGGGCAAGAAGCGATGGCACTATTGAACAAAGTGGATATCGATGTAGTAATTTCCGATATAAGAATGCCCGGAATAACAGGCGACCAGATTCTCAGATATATCAAAACCAATTCTCCTGCGATTCCAGTTGTGATGCTTACAGGTGTGGTCGATGTGGAAACTGCTGTCGGCATTATGAGGAGCGGCGCATACGATTATCTTGTTAAACCCGTTAAAAAGGATGAACTTCTTATTACAATTCATCGTGCGCTCCAATATAGAAATGTTGTTTTGCGCAACATTCAACTTCAAGAAGAAAACATTCGCTATCAGAAGGGGTTGGAGCAAAAGGTTCGCGAGCGAACGCGGGAACTTGCCCGAGCACTCGCTCATTTACGCGAAGTCCATATGGATACCGTGAAAATCCTCGCAAGTGCAATAGAAGAAAAAGACCCGTATATGCGTGGGCATTCGAACCGAGTTAGAATAATATCGTCGGAGATGGCGCGAAAACTCGGCTATAAAGAAATGGAAATCGAGCGGATAGAATATGGCGCATTGCTCCACGACATCGGAAAAATTGCAATCGACCAACGAATTCTCGATAAACCCGGACCGCTTACCGACGAAGAATTTAAAATTATCCAAGACCATCCAATTATCGGCGAAAGAATTATAAGTAAAGTTACTTTCTTTGCCGATATCGCTCCTATGGTGCGATGGCATCATGAAAGATGGGATGGACTCGGATACCCAGATGGAATAAAAGGAGAAAATATCCCACTGCCTGTGCGAATTTTAAACATCGTAGATTCGTTCGATGCGATGAGCAGCGATAGACCATATAGAAAAGCTATGCCGCTCGAAAGAGTTATCGATATTATAAGCGAAGAGCGTGGAAAACAGTTCGCTCCGGAAATGGTGGATTTGTTCCTCAACGAAGAAGTATATAAAACGCCTGTTGTAGATTAAATTGTTATGAAAAACGATATAAAAAACACAAATTATAATATGCGTTGCAAAATCACACTGCCGAACTTTGAAGGACCGCTCGATTTGCTGCTATATCTCATTCGCAAAGACGAATTGGACATTTACGATATTCCGATATCGTATGTTACGAAACAATATATTTCCTATCTCGACTTTATGAGCGAATTAAATCTTGAAATTGCCGGCGAATATCTCTATATCGCCTCTGTTCTCGTGAATATAAAGGCGCGAATGCTGCTGCCGAAACCGAGCACGGAAGATAAACAGTTCGAAGACCCCCGTGAAGAATTGACGGAATTGCTCGTGGAATATCAGCAGTTTCGCAATGCAGGTGAATTTTTGAGAATAAAGTTCGACAGAGAGAAAATTCGATATAAGTTGCTAAATCCCATCGTGCCGGGATATGAATCGAATATCGTTTCTGTCCCAATCGATTTTGTGGAACTTATGCGAACTGCATGGGATGTTCTGAAAAAGCATAGCAGAACGATAAAAATCCCGCAGCGTGAAGAAATCGATATTGCCGAGCGGATGGATTTCATCGGCAGACGATTGGCGTCGAAGGAGCGGCTTACATTTATCGAACTTTTTGAAAAAAGTAGTGTCAGTGGTGTGATGTTCATCGGAACATTTTTTGCGCTTCTCGAACTCATTCGCCAGCGCAGAATATATGTTCGGCAGCGAAACCCATTTGGAAATATATGGATTTATCAGACAAAAGCTGCATAGCAAGATACGAATATGAATCGATATATTATAATATTTGCTTTTCTTTTTTGGGTATATTTTTGTTTCGGGCAAGTAT
>JALTEE010000138.1 GCA_027007865.1 bacterium | reverse complement strand
CTTTCATCCCGCGCGAAAATTCGGCGCTCGCATCGGTAGAACTCGTTCCCCGATGCACTTTCATTCTCCTTACATCTTCGGGTATGATTATCGAACTTTCCTGTGCGAGATTCGTAAATCGGATTTCGCTGCGAGGCAATTCTTTCACGAACGGAGATGCTCCCATCTCTTCGATGCTGCCGAACCGACTACGCAGCGATACGAAGCAGACTGTTGCGTGTCGTTTCGCTCTCGTGAGTGCGACATAGAAAAGTCTGCGCTCTTCTTCGAGTTGCGCATCTTCCTGCAATGCTCTCGCCAGCGGGAAAATTCCCAGTTCTGCGCCCGCTACAAAAACGGCATCAAATTCGAGTCCTTTCGCTGCGTGAACGGTCATTAAATTTACTGTTTCCGATGAGTGAGACCACCTATCGACATCGGTCATCAGCGTAATCGACGATAAAAAGTTCCGCACGGTAGGCTGCGGATTTTCGTTCTCAAATTCCTGCGCAGCGTCGATTAATTGCCCGATGTTTTCTATGCGCGTTTGCGCTTGAAGCGATTCGTCTGCCGCAAGCATTTTCAAATATCCAGTGCGCTCGAGAACTTCTTGAATGACTATGGATGGTTTCACATCGTCGATGCCATCTCGGAATTCATCGAGCATCGAGCAAAATTCATCGATTTTATTTTTCGCTCTTTTTTGGAGCGGCACGGGTATTTTCGCGTCGAGGACACCGAGTATCGATGTTTCCGCCTGCGATGCGATTTCGGCGATTTTGTTGACCGATGTAATTCCGATGCCTCGCCGCGGCTTATTTACAACTCGGCGAAACGCAACATCGTCGTCAGGGTTCACGATTAGGCGCAAATATGCAATTATGTCCTTGATTTCAGCGCGCTCGTAGAAACCGACACCGCCGACAACGACATACGGAATATCCCGTGAGAGAAGTTCCTGCTCGAATATTCGCGAAAGCGCATTTATTCGATACAGCACGGCGATGTCCCCCGGCAAAATGCCTTGCGAAATTAGTGTTTCGATTTTATCCACGACAAATCTCGCTTCGGCGCGTTCATCGGGCAAACGCACAACTTCGACTTGCTCACCGGAACCGATGTCCGTGAAAAGTTTTTTGTGATGACGCATTCGATTGTTAGCGATGACGCCGCTCGCAGCAGCGAGAATATGTCCTGTCGAGCGATAATTCCGTTCAAGCCTAATTATTTTGCATCCCGGATAGTGCTTTGGAAATTCGAGTATATTTTTCACTTGTGCGCCTCGCCAGGAATAGATGGACTGGTCATCGTCGCCTACGACGGTGATATTGTTGTGTTCCACCGTGAGATGCCGAAGCAGCGAAAATTGCGAGTCGTTCGTATCCTGAAATTCATCCACGAGAATATATTGGAATTTTCGCGAATATTTTTTCCGCACATCGTCATTGGTGGCGAAAAGTTTCACTACGAGAGAAATCATATCGTCGAAATCGACCGCTTTTGCGCGGCGAAGCAGTTCGTCGTAGCGCGAATAGATATTCGATACGATTTTTTCAACTGCTTTCGATGCGACATTTTGAAAATCATCTGGCGAAATCAGCCGCCGCTTCAATCGGCTTATCGCATTCGCCACTTTCTTGGGCACGACACTTTTTACATCGAGTCCGAACTCGTAAATTATTTCTCGCAGCAGATGAAGCGAATCGTCGGCGTCGTAAATTATATAATCGCTCGGAATGCCGATAGATTTACCATCTATGCGCAATATTTTTCCGCAAATCGAATGGAATGTCCCGAGCCAATTTGCTGGAATATCGGAGCCGAGCAAAAATTGCACGCGCTCGCGCATTTCGTTCGCTGCCTTATTTGTGAATGTCACGGCGAGTATCGAATGCGGGTCGATTCCTCCTTCTTCGACGAGATATGCGATTTTGTATGTGAGCATTCTCGTTTTGCCAGAACCTGCACCAGCGAGAACGAGAACGGGACCTTCTGTAGCAAGAACTCCCTCGAACTGCTCCGCATTTAATTCTTTCTCGAAATCGATAGCCATAGTGTTCAAAAGATATGGCAATGAAGAGTTGGCGCAAGATATTTGATATAATAATGATTTTTGTAAATGATGTGTTGCTCGGCTACTATCCCGAATGGTGTTATCTTGTTTCCCGCAATTTGTAGTCTCCGTCGCCGTAAGTATCCACAAAAACGAATGTCAAGCCGAGAGAATAGTAATACCAGACTTCATACGGATATGAGTCGAGTTCGAAGGGATGCCGTTCGATTTCGTCCGGCTGACCGTATGTAATATAAACTCTTCCTCTGTCGGTTTCCCATCCTCTTCGCGTTGGAGTTCCGAAATTTTCGTTCGCATATCGTGCTCTTCTAAAAAATTCTTCCTTCACTTCGTTCAGCTTTGTCGATGGTGTCGGGTCTCGTTTTCGCCAAAAATCTTCCCACAGTGAATCGCGTGTCGTGGAGTCTGCTTCTTCGAGTGCGCTTACTTCCGATGGATTCGCGATTAGTTCGAGTTGGTTCAACAGTTCGTCGAAGTGAAATCGATACATCGACACAGGCGTTTGCACGAGAGTGAACTGCGCTTTTGCGGATGCGATTTTTTTACCCTTTTTATTTCGCATCGTCAATTTCGCTTCGTATTCTCCACTCGGCATTTTCGGAATCGGGAAAAATGCAGTAATCACCGTGTCTCGCCCATTTGGAACGAATTTTGCCCAATATCTTTTCGCTCGATATCGCACTCCTGAAATTTCCAATTCGCATCTCGCACTTTCGGGAATGTCATAAGCAATCGCTGAAACGCCGAGGCTGTCGAATATAGCAGGAATTTTTGACGAAATCACGAGCGAATCGTTCCCCGGAGCGAAGAACCACGGCGTCGATAGGCGCAGTTTTCTGTAATCGGGAATTTTTATATTTACTTCCGCTTTTGCGTATGTTTTTGCGTTCAAATCTTTGAGTGTAATAAAT
>JALTEE010000137.1 GCA_027007865.1 bacterium | reverse complement strand
TGCTCTACCTATAAATCTTGAATTTTATAACATAAGTGGCACTTGAAACCTAAAAATCCAAACTCGGAATTCTATTCTTCGTTTAGTTTTTCCCATACTACATCCTGCCATTTTTCGAGTAGTTCCATCGGGATATAGTTTTGCGCGCCGAATTCGCCTCTGCGGAATGCAATAATCAAATCGACGACTTCTCTGATGGCGCCCGCTCCGCCATTATTTCGGCAGATATAATGAGCGATACTCTTGACGGCTGGATGAGCATCTGCGGGAGCAGCAGAAAATCCGACCTGCCTCATAACATCGAGGTCGATTAAATCGTCGCCGATGAATGCAAATGCTTCATCGGGCAGCGCAAGTTCGTTTTTTAGTTTTTGATAGACAGGCAGTTTTATCGGGAAGCCTTGCATAATGAAGTCGAAACCGAGTTCGTTTGCTCTGCGCTCCACTATTTTTGAAGTTCTCCCCGTTATTATCGCTGTGCGAATGCCTATAAGCCGTAGCATAACAAGTCCCAGACCATCCTTCACATCGAACCGCTTGAATTCTTCACCAGCAGAATTGTAATTTATTCCGCCACCAGTTAGCACACCATCTACATCAAGCATAAGAACACTTATTCCGCGCAAAAGGGGTGCGAAATTCGGATATTTCATCTTTTAAAAACCCTCCGATTATCTTATTAAGACCAATTTTGACGAAATTTCATCGTTTCGGTTTGTATGGAATATTGCGAAATAGATGCCTGATGGTGCATCGTCGGCGTTCCAAATGATTTCATCGCCGGGTTCGACATTATATTTTGCAAAAATGCGCCCCGTTATGCCGACAATCTGCAAAGTGCCGTTTTTGAGATTGTCAGGAACCTCAATTTTGCAAGCGCTGTTGAACGGGTTCGGCGCAATGTTTAGCGCAGATTTATCGGGCAACTCTTTGTTCGCAACATTTTCGAGGTCGGTGCCGAGCGTAACCTTGCCCCAGACGAGATTGTCATTGGAAATCGTTTCATCTTCGGAAAGCACGACATACCAGACATCGTTTGTGGGGAGATTTAGTCTGAATTCTCCGCCGATTGAGCGCGAGCGATACTTATATGCCGAGAAGGGTTCGCCATTTTTGTATAATTCAAAGTTAGCGGAGTCACAGACAAATACAGAGACAATTCCTTCGTTTTTATAGTAAGAATAAACGCTTCCTTGCCCGTCGTGAGCTCCTTCGGCGCGAATATATTCTCCTAACCCTGTGAACGCGACATAAATTTGTTTTTCACCAGTTCCTTCGGAAAGATTTGTAATAGGTAAATCATCGAGCGATGCGCCGAGTGTGACATAGGCAGTATATGTTTCTCCTGCTGTTGAATTACCGTCGCCGAGACCGGGGAATGTTGTAACATATCCGGGTTCGGGGTCGCAACCGATTTCGGAATCTACGCGATAATAGTAAGGACAGTTATCGCCCATTGCAACAGCCATCACGCCATTGTGGTCTGTCGCTCTTATGTCTGCGACATAAAATGGAGAGTCCGGGTCGTAGTATGAATTCGATGTAATCATAACTTCTGCACCCGGGATTGGATTTCCTGATGCATCGGATACTTCCACGATGAGCGTGCAGATTTGTGTATAAGCGGGAGTTCTATCGATAGCGAAGCCGTCTCCGCGCCAACCGATGCAGTTGTTTATATTTTTTGACCCGCCGCGGTCAGCATCGTATCCACCCCACGAAGGAGCAAGAGCAGTATTCCCGCCCCATCTATCGACTTGATAGGTATGCCAGACATCTTCTGTCCAGAATTCGCCCGGATAACCATTATCCCAGAATTCGTTCCATACATGGTCTTGCAGCGGTGTTCCTACGCAAAGGTCTGGAACGAGAGCAGTTCGTGATGCGGCACAGAGCAAATCCTGAACTTCACCGCAGTTCCCGCGATGATAATATGCAATTTGGTTCGGCTGAATCGGTCTTGTCGAAGTCGGTGGGTCGGGCATAATCGTCGAAACCCATTCACCGAGAATATCGAGTGCGCCATTTTCGGGTGTTATCCATCTGTCCGCTGCCAACGATGTATCGTTACGAATCCACAGCACTTTTGCCATTTTTATCCAGTCGGGCAGCAGCGGGTATCCGCCTGCAGAGTATGAATAAACAGGGTGCGGGTCTGTCCACAAAAATTCCCGCCAGAAATATCCATAAGTTCGTTCTCGCGTATCACCAGTCTCATCGCGCATCTTCGGCGCCTCGTCCGAAAGTTTTGGATGAACGACATACCAATAATATATATCTCGCGGGATTTCGAGAAGCGTCGTATCTGCAAGCGTCGAATCCACGACCCAATATGCTGTGGTGGTGAACCAATCTCCCGAATCGAAATCGCCGTGTTCTATCAACTCGACATATTCGAGCGAATCGGCAATGCGATATATATAGTTTGAATTTATTAAGAGCAGTTCGGGGTCGAATCGGTCATCGGAAAGCGACTGCGGGGACATATGCGCCACGCAGAATGCGACTTCGTCGATTTGCTCTTCGGGTGCAGAAAGAATAATGTTAGCGCAAGTTTCGGCGATTTCGGGGGAGAGATGTCTGAACGATTGTTCGAGGTCGTTTCGTAGCCATTTTGGGGATATTGAAATTGCTTCTATACAAGCATCTGGCAGTGTATCGCGCAGGTCGATTTGCGAAATCGAATCACCGTTGGCGTCCACACGGAAACAAACCGCTTTGCCGGGCAGCAGAACACTTTCGAGAGAATCGACATCGTATATCTCTTCGAATGGACGCACTGCAAACTTCTCCATATTTTTTGAAGAGATCCTGTCCAAAGAAATTTTCTGAAAATTTCTCGATGGGACAGCGCCCTTCATTATGGTGTATGGCTTACCTGTTATGCCATTTGCACACAGCAAAGTAGCGGAAATTAGCATAACTGCAATTGTTTTATTCACTTCCAACCTCCTCTTAAAGTGTTATAAT
>JALTEE010000136.1 GCA_027007865.1 bacterium | reverse complement strand
GTTGGGTTGCTGCTCGGACTTTCGCCGTCTGATAATGCAGGCACGACTGCATTTCCTTTTTTGTCGAAGAGCGATTTCAGTGCTCGTGCATCGGCGCTCGGCGGAGCATTCGTCGGATGGGGCAAATCCACCGATGGATTTGTCTATAATCCCGCCGCCGCTGCATTTATGCGAAATCGCGGAATTACCGCCGCATACGGAAATTTCTGGGGACTTTTTAATACCGCATTCGCCGGATATTATCAATCCATCGACGACACAAATTTTGTCGCTGCGGCAGTCAAAACTGTTTCTTATGGCAGCGATTTCGTCCGAACCGACGATGATGGATACGAAAACGGGACATTTTTCGCCGGCGATTTCGACATCGAACTGACTTATGCGCGAAGGTTTTCCAAAACGCTCGCCATCGGAGGAACTGCGAAGCTTTTATACTCGTCGGCGGATACATTTTCAGCATCGGCGGTCTGCGCTGATGTCGGCGCTATGTTTAAATTCCAGCGGGATAAATTGCGCGTAGGAATCGTCATATCGAACATCGGCACAATGCTCGACGGATACGCCGGTGAAAAATCTCCGCTGCCGCTTACGCTCAAAGCAGGCGCTTCATATAATCTGCCCGGTTTCCCCGGCATTTTGGGCGCACAAATCGAGACGGGAACCGATGAAGATATTCTCGCAAAAGCGGGCATCAAATTCGATTTCATTAAAAATGTCAATTTCCGAGTGGGATATATCCTCAAACCGAAGGCGGAAGAAGACCCGTCCGATTCGGAAACGCTGAACGGATTGACCGCAGGCGCAGGAGTATACTACAAGCGAATATCTCTCGACTATTCGCTCCAGCACTATGGAATACTTGGAATGGTGCACCGTTTCGATGTATCGTATTGGGGATTTTAAAAAATACACAAAATGAACACAAACGAGGTCATCATTATGAAAAAGGGGATTTTCGTTATTCTGTTAGTTCTTCTCTGCGCTTCACTTTCGTGGGGATATTATGTAAAAGATTTTAATTCGACGGTCACGGTTTTCACGAATGCGAGAATAAAAGTTGTCGAGCGCATCGTCGTCGATTTCGAAGACGAACTGCATCACGGGATTTATCGCGACATTACTTACAAGTTCAAAACGAAGCACGGCAATAAATATAATATTCGCCTAAAAATTGCTTCCGTTACCAACGGCAGCGGCGCTCCGCGAAAATACAAAATGATGAAGCACGGCAAAGATATCCGCGTTCGCATCGGAAATCCGAATAGAACGATTAGCGGCGTTCAGGAATATGTCATCACATATTTTGTCGATAGAGCGATAACTTTTTTCGACGACCACGATGAACTGTGGTGGGAAGTAACGGGACTGAAGTGGGAATGTCCCATTCAATCGGCATCGGCAACGGTGATGCTGCCATCGAAAACAGACCTCGATAAAGTCGATGCCACCTGCTACACGGGGAAATATGGTTCCACTGCGCAGGATTGCCAATGGACACTCGTTCCCGGCGGTGTCGCTTTCAAATCGGGCTATATCGCATCCGGCGAAGGGCTTTCCGTCGTTGTCGGCATCCCGAAAAATATTATTAAGAAGCCATCTTCACTCGCATCGATTATGTGGTTTCTTAAAGATAACTGGATATGGATTTTGTGTTTTCCGATACCGTTCATCGTTTTTCTGTTCCTTTTCTTAAAATGGTTTCGTTATGGTCGCGACCCAATGCACGGCACATCGATTATGGTGCGATACGAGCCGCCGGAAGACTTATCCCCCGCTGAAATGGGAACGGTCGTAGATGAAAAAGCGGACATTTCCGATATCACTGCAACAATCGTCGACCTTGCAGTGAGAGGATTTTTAAAGCTTGTCGAGACGAAAACAGAAAAATTGTTGTTTTTCAAAAAAACCGATTATGCAATCGTCAGATTACCGAAATACTTTGAAGATTCAGGGAAATTGAGCGCATTCGAGCAAAGATTTATAAATAACTTATTTTCAGTCGGTGAGGACCTCGGCAAAACTCCCGCAGACCTTGGCGTTCCCGAAGGAAAAGACCTTATCTTCATATCGACCTTGAAGGACAAATTTTACACGAAATTGCAGAATTTGAAAAAGACATTATACTCTAATCTCACGAAGCGCGGCTATTTCCCTCAAAATCCCGAAACAGTGCGAGGCAAATACTCGGGTATCGGCGTGGTTCTCATATTCCTTGGATTTTTCATCCCCATTTTTCTATCGGCATTTTTGTTTTCATCCGGCTGGGCGATAGCGTGGGCGTTCATTCCATCGGGAATTTTGTATTACCTGTTCGCTCCGATTATGCCGCGCAAAACGAGGAAGGGTGCTGCTGCCGCTATCCATACAAAAGGATTTGAAGAATTCGTTCGCCGTGCAGAAAAAGATAGAATAAAAAAATTGGCACACGACGACCCGACGATTTTCGAACGGCTCCTCCCCTATGCGATGGTTCTCGGTTGTGCTGATGAATGGGTCGAAAAATTCAAGGATATTTTCAAAGAACAGCCCGATTGGTTTGTCGGTCCGCAACCCCTTATGGGATATCTATTTATAGATAGTCTCGGTAGAGCGATGAACAGTATGGGCAATTCCATTTCATCTCGACCTCGCAGTAGCGGCGCATCGGGAGGCGGCAGCGGTTTTTCGGGTGGATTTTCAGGCGGAGGATTTGGAGGAGGTGGCGGCGGCGCCTGGTAACAAGCGTTCCGCCTTATTGTTATTTAGGGCAGGTCGCGGACCTGCCCTTACAACATTCCCTCGCAAATCGTATATTTCCACATCGACCACACCTTTCTGGATTCCCGTTTTCACGGGAATGACAGAATAGAACGCAAAAATGACAATTGAAAGCGCGAAAATGACAAATGGGGTGCGGTATGTCATTCCCAACTCGATTGGGAATCCAGAGGAGTATTGTGGGTTTCCGGATTTCCATTCTATTTCAAATACACAATTAG
>JALTEE010000135.1:1475-2984 GCA_027007865.1 bacterium | reverse complement strand
CACTATAAGTCAAGATATTTTTCATATTTTGATTATCAATTATTTATATATTGTAAAAAATTCCTTTGATAAGTTTAAATTTGTGATAATAATATATAAGTTTTTCGAGGAGGCTATATGGTGAAACAGCATACAATATCGCTTTCAACGGAGCCGGATAACATATATGATATTTCATCGGCATCGGCGGAATTTCTCTCCGAAATTGGAGCGGCAGATGGCGCATTGACTGTGTTTGCTGTGGGTTCCACTTGTGGAATAACTACGATAGAATATGAGCCGGGTCTTCGGCAGGATTTTCCCGAAATGCTTCAACGCATCGCTCCAAAAGGAAGTTATCACCACGACGCAACCTGGGGCGACGGAAATGGTCATTCTCATCTACGCTCGTCGTTAGTGGGAACATCGCTCACAATTCCTGTTGTAAATGGAAAAATTGCAACGGGAACCTGGCAGCAAATTGTGTTTTGCGAATTCGATGTTAGGCCGAGAAAGAGAAAGGCGATATTGATGTTTATCGGTGAAGCAAATTAAATTGTGGTTTTTATAGGAGGAGGTTGAAATGAATGTAAAATTCGAAGCACTGCCACTGGAATTTCCCGATGGATGCAATATTATTCTTGGGCAATCTCATTTCATAAAAACGGTGGAAGATATCTATGAAGTTATGGTGGGATGCAATGCAGATGTAGAGTTCGGGCTGGCGTTTTCCGAATCGTCGGGAGCGAGGCTTGTTCGCACAATCGGAACCGACGAAGAACTGGAAAAAATCGCAGCAAAAAACATAGAAAAACTCGGCTGCGGACATTCGTTTTTAATAATATTGAGGAATTCTTATCCAATTAACTATCTCCCGCGCATAAAGGATGTTCCAGAGGTTGTGAATATTTTTTGTGCCACAGCAAATCCTGTAATGGTTCTTGTTGGCAGAACAGAGCAGGGCGGAGGCATAATCGGTGTCGTCGATGGTGCTCCACCTGTTGGTATCGAAGGCGAGGAGGATATTAAATGGCGAAAGGATTTTTTACGACAAATAGGATACAAGTTGTGACGAGCGTTCCGCTTGACCATTGCCCTTCGGGGTTTGTAGAGTCGCTTCTGGTGGTTGCTCGAATTGTTGTGATACAGTCATACTAAAATTTAGTATGTCATTCCTGTGAAAACGGGAATCCAGAAAAAAAGAATGAATTATTAAAATAAATTTTACAAATACAAACAGGATACAAAATGGCAAAACAAAAGCAAAAGAAGGCAAAAACATCGAAAGAAGATAAACCTTATCGCCCTGGCGGTTTCGAAACTTTGCTAATCGCCTTGATTATAGCGCTGATACTCCGCGCAACCGTTATTCAAGCATTCAACATCCCATCGGGCTCAATGGAAGACACTTTACTTGTGGGCGATTTTTTATTAGGCGAAAAAGTAACATTCCACTTTCGCAATCCTAAGCCGGGCGAAATCGTTATCTTCGAGCACCCGAAAATTAAGGGCAGAGATTTGATAAAACGC
>JALTEE010000135.1:0-1465 GCA_027007865.1 bacterium | reverse complement strand
ATACAATCGAGGTTAAAGATAAAATATTGTATGTAAATGGGAAAAAATTTCCGAATCCGCCGAAATCGAAACATATAGACCCAAATACATATCCTCGGCAATATACTCCGCGGGATAATTTCGGACCCTATGTCGTTCCACCCAACAACATATTTATGATGGGCGACAATCGTGATAATTCAGAAGATTCTCGCTTCTGGGGTTCGCTGCCGCTGAAAGATGTGAAAGCGAGACCGTTGTTCCTATATTTCTCAATCGACCCGGGACCGCATCCGATGCAGGTGAAACGAAATATCGATATATATATATCGTTGCTGAAAAGTTTGTTTCATTTCCCGCCCAGAATCAGACCGCTGCGAATTGGAATGATTATAAAATAACAAGTGTTCCACTTGACCATTGCCTTTCGGGGTTCGTCAGAGTCGCTTCTGGTAGTCGCTCAAATTGTCGTGATACAGTTATACTAAAATTTAGTATGTCATTCCCGTGAAAACGGGAATCGAGAAATATTTATATCTACGAATTCCCAACCGAGTTGGAAATGACACTCCTGAAAAAATTATATTGAACGATAAAAAATCGGCAATCTTTATATAAAATGGCAGATTCGACCTAATCTTTCACATTTCCCCCGCCAGATATAATCAAAACGATTTCTCCACGCGGAGGATTTTTCTCAAAATGTTCTAAAGGTTCGCTCACCGTGCCGCGTAAAATTTCCTCGTGAATTTTCGATATTTCGCGCACGATGGAGCATTCTCTATTGCCGAGTATTTTTCCGCAATCGATTAGTGTTTTTACAATTCGATGCGGCGATTCATAAAATACGATAGTGAAAGGGATTTCTGCGATTGCTTTTAAAATTCTTCGCTTCTTTGTTGGCGATGCAGGAACGAAACCGAGATATAGAAATTTATCACATTTTAGCCCCGACATAACGACAGCGGGGATTGCGGCATTTGCACCGGGCAGCACGGTTGCAGGGAATCCGCTTTCCTGTGCGGCGAGCACAATTTCCGCACCGGGGTCGGAAAGCCCAGGCGTGCCCGAATCGCTGATGTATGCTACCTTTTTGCCATCTTTCAAAAGCGATAATATTTCGCCGATTTTTCGCGCGAGATTATGGCTGTGCAGCGATTTGAGCGGTCGCGAGATATTATGCGCATTCAGTAAAATTCTTGCTCTGCGGGTATCTTCGCAAAATATAAAATCGACTTCGGACAGAACCTCGATTGCGCGCAGAGTAATATCCGCAAGATTGCCAATTGGTGTCGGCACGAGAAAAAGACGCACATCGGAATTATCGAATTTCTTCATAAAATATTCGTAAATAGGATACTTATGAATTACGGGTTTTCACCCATAACGCAAAAATTCTTTGTCGGCTGAAATTTCAAATCAAAATCCACAGTCAGCGAATCGACATCTTTGGAGAGTATATATATCAAGCCGTATGTTTTTTCGG
>JALTEE010000134.1 GCA_027007865.1 bacterium | reverse complement strand
GCAATACTTTTTGCGCTTATATTGAATGGCTGTGCTAAACGAGGCGCTCCTCCGGGCGGCCCCGAAGATAAATCTCCGCCGAGAATTATAGCATCATCTCCCGCTGATGGAGACGCTCTTGTTCCGCTCAATTCTACAATCGAAATCGATTTCGACGAGCCTGTCAAGTCGGATGAAACTACTGTTATGATTTATCCAGCGCTGAAAAATTTTTTCGTTCGCTTTCACAAGAAATCGTTGCAAATACAACACGGAGCGCCGTTGCAGGAAAATACGACATACACGCTTCTGCTGACGCCGAATTTTTCCGACAGACACGGAAATCGCATCGGGAAGACCGTCGAAATCGCATTTTGCACAGGCGCAGCGATAGATACACTCGAACTTCGAGGAAATATTGTCGATGGCGAATTATTTTCATTCATCGGCGGCGCTGTCGTCGCCGTGTATTCCGATTCCACTATGTCGAAACCGCCGATGCGATTGACATTCTCCGCCGAAGATGGTTCCTTTTTACTTCGCAATTTACCGTCCGAGCGCGTCTGGATTTTCGCTGGTGTCGGCGTTGGTAGCGAATTGAAATGGAACAAGGCAACTAAAATCGCAATCCCTCACAGCGCAACACTGCTACCACAAAATAGAAAACTGACACTCGTCCTCGCAGACAACGACACGCTCCCACCGAAAATTATTTCGACAAGTGCTGTGGATAGTTTCACATTCCGATTGAAATTCGACGAGGCGGCAAATATCGACACTATCGCTGTGCGTTTGAATGCAAAAATTTGGCGCGACCCGGCAGATTCCACATCTATTCTCGCGAGATTTAAAAATTCCCCGCTCGGCAAATCTTTTAATATCCGAGTGTGCGATGCAGCATATAATTGCACGACGCTCGTATCGTCGGTTCCGACAGAAGCAGAAATGGACACGCTTCCGCCGAATATCATTTCTCGGAAAAAAGGAAAAATTCTGCCATACAAATCGCCTGAAATCACTGCGAGTGAACCATTTTCAGTAAAAATTTCCGCTATGCTCGACGACAGCGCAATCCATTTCGACACGATGCGAGTTTTTCCAAATATTTTGAAAATATCGTTCCCTGCCGATTTGCCGAAAGGAGCAAATGTTTCCGTGGCGCTCGATTCGCTCTGCGACGATTTTGAAAATTGCACATCCGATACGATTTCATTCACAAAATCGAGCGAAAAATTCGGCGAGGTATCCGTATCCGGAATATGGCGCTGCGATAATCCGATAGTATTTTTGCGTTCCGTAGATGGCAAAAAATTCCCGCTGAAGAAAGATGGAGCGAAATTTGTTCGTTCCGTTCCCGGCGGGAGATACACTGTTTGGCGTATCTGCGATGAAAATGCCGATGGGAAATGGACATCGGGGAAATTTTCACTGTTTTTTAGATATTCTGAATCGATGCAAGTTTTTCACGACACGGTTTCGGTTAGACCCGGCTGGGAAACGGAAGTAAAATGGTAGAATATTTATTATATTTTACGGTCGGCGCAGTTGCAGGAATTTTCGGCGGAATGCTCGGCATCGGCGGAGGCGTGATTATAATGCCATTTTTGCGTTTCTTTGTCGGATTGGAACCTGTTTCTGCCGCCGGAACCGTGATAACCGCTGTATTTTTCACCGCTATCGGAGGAAGCATCAGACACTATAAAACGGGAAACATAAAAATCAAGAAATTGTTGCCGATAATTTCAGCGGGAGCAGTGATGACAATTATTGCATCGTTTTTCTTCCCGCATTTCAGCGGCAGAGGGAAATGGCTTGACCTCGGCATCGGACTTGTTTTTTTACTTGTTTCCGCCAGAATGCTGCTCGAAGCGATTTTTAGAAAATCTCTGAGCAAGGTCATTCGCGAAAATTCAGAATTGAAGGGCAGTTCGAGCAAAAAAATACTCATCGGTGGCATCGCTGGGACACTTCCGGGCTTGCTCGGCATCGGAACAGGAGCGATACTCGTTCCATCTCTTATTTTCACTATGAATGTTCCTGCAAAAATCGCTATGAGTTCTTCGCTCGCTTGCTTTGCGCTGAATGCACTGATAAGTTCGTCGTTCAAGATTTCACAGGGTTTCGTGGATTTTGCAATCGTGATTCCAGTGAGTGTCGGGACTTTTGTTGGAGCGAATATCGGCGCAATTGTAAATAAAAAATTCTCATCGAAAACATTGAAAATTATTTTCGGAATTTTATTCACCTATGTCGCTGCAAAATTTATCCTATCATTTTTTGGAGTGAAAATATGAGGGAATTAAAAAATCTATTGGCACAGGCGAAATCGCATCTAAAAAAGATTATTATAGACAATAATCTGCTCGATGCGGAAATTTCTGTCATTGCAAAGCCGCTGACGCCCGAAGAAGCGATTGGAACGCCCGGTAGAAGAGATTTCCCTATCATTGAAGGGAAAGAACGAATGATTGAAGCGAAAATTTTGGGCGCAAAAGGACAATCGTTCACCGATTCACCCAGCGATTTCATAGGCAAACTACGGGATGTTATGGAACTTCCGCTCGATAACAACCGAAATCGCGCTATCTTCGTTGCTGCGATGAACTCTGTTCTGCGATATCTGAATATCGCCGACGGAACGGTGCATTGCAGGGATATGGAGCCGGAAAAATGTGCGCCGGAAATTGCCGATTATATTTTATCGAATTACGGAAAAGTGAAAGTCGGACTTATAGGTTTGAACCCTGCGATTGCCGAAGCCCTCGTGGAAAAATTCGGCGCTGAAAATGTGGCAAACACTGACCTGAATCGAGATAATATTGGAAAGGAAAAATTCGGAATAACGATTATGGACGGCAGAAACGACACGGAGAAATTGATTAAAAATTCCGAAGTAATTATCATCACGGGAACGACAATCGTGAACGGCACACTCGACGAAATTTTGCGACTTGTGAAAAAGCACGATAAAAAATATATAATTTATGGTGTTACGGCAGCGGGTG
>JALTEE010000133.1 GCA_027007865.1 bacterium | reverse complement strand
TGCATATCCCTGGCCAGGCGGGTCACCAGGTCAGGGGCAAAACGCATGTTTATGCCATAAGAGCGCGCCGCCTCCTGGGTCGCAGCATCCAGGTGTCGCCGTAGCAGGTCTTCCAACTGTGCCAGCGCTGGCACGGGGAGGTCGATATATTCATCGATTGCGTTTAGTATTCCGGCTGGCAGGACACGATGAAACACCTGTCTGGTTGCGTCGTCCTTCCGGTCTGCGCCCGAATCCACAAAACCCGTTGTCTTTCTGGCCGGCTCATATGCACCATCCGACAGTAACAACAGGTGCAAGGTATTTGCATAATGCAGCCTGGACCCCTGCCTGTCCGTGATGATGCCATCCTTCAATATCTGTTCGATCAGGCGTAACACGTTACGGTCTGTCAGGTCCACGGCACGCCACACGTACACGGCAAAAGGGGTCCTGGTGGCTGCACGTGCCAGCATGCCAGGCTGTTCGTGGCCTACGTATCCGGGCGGCGACCCGATTAAACTGGATACGGAGTGTCCCTCCGTGTACTCGGAAAGGTCAGGCCTGACCACGTTTTCCGGCGCGCCAAACAGCAACCGCGCCAGGTTGTGCGCCAGTATGTTGACGTCTTCATGCACCTCGGCATGCACCCCGAATACGCCCAACGGGGAATTCGTAAACCTCACCGTATGATTGCGCCGAATCGCGCCTGACAGGCGTACGATTGCGTCACGTGCGCCAGGCATTTCCCGCAAGAGTTCCTGTTCAAAGCCCGAAAACCTTTCAGCCGCATCAGGTGACACCAGCCTGGGTGACAAGCCCGTAATGGATGCAACGCTATCCACTATATCCTGCACGGTCACCTCGGTTTTGCCCGTTCCTGACACATGGGCACCTGCCACGTCGATCAGGTTCAACGCCTTGTCAGGCAAGGACCTTTTCGGCATAAAGCGCACGGCCATACGCACGGCCCATTGCAAGGCTTCCGTATCAAACGTCACCCGGTGGAAATCCCCGTATGCCACGGCCATCCGTCGGACAATGTCCTCTGCCTGTTCTATCGTTGGTTCCGCAACCTTGATCACCTCAAAACGCCTGTTCAGTGCGGGGTCCCCCTGTATAGTACGAGCATATTCGTGAAACGTGGTTGCGCCAATACAGGTGAATTCCCCCCTTGCCAGTGCACCTTTCAGGTCATTGGCCAGCCCTGTGCTGCCTTCTGCCAGGCCGGCCGAAAGGATCAAGTGGATTTCATCAAAAAAGACGATCACCCTGCGCGCCGCTTTTGCCATTTCCCTGCGCAGGTCCGACAGGCGCTGGGCCAGGGAGCCTGCAATGGCAGTACCCGCAATGATGTCGTTGATATTTATGGCTATTATGACACGGTCCCACAAGGACCTGGTTGCGGGGTCACGTTCCACCACCCGTCTGGCCAGGCCCTCGACCAGGGCCGTTTTGCCCACACCAGGCTCACCCAGCAGCAATGGGTTGTTTGAACGCCGCTTGTTCAACACGTCGATTAATTGCAGGATTTCCTGGTCCCTGCCAATGACCGGGTCCAGGCGGTTATTCAACGCCTCTTTCATCAGGTTCGTGCCTAGGCGTGACAGCACGGGAAATTCGTCCGGGTCCATGTCGTACGGACCATGTGATTCAGGCGGTTTTTCCTGTGTTCGTGATTGGATAACGCTGTCCTCAGGCTCATCGATTTCCTCTATGTCATCGTCCGTATCCACAGCCTCTTCAGGCGTGGAAAACTCGCCGGTCTCCATGCCAACACGGGCAAGGGCCTGTGCCATTTCAGGCTCGGTCAAGGAGGCAAGCGCCTCGGTACGCAGCACGTGGATCGACACATCCGAGGCCTGCAGCAGTTTGTAGGCCCTTGTGTTTCGTGCCCTGGTCAAGGCCACCAACAGGTGTACTGTGGTGACCTGGTCCGAATTCAGACGCCTGGCCAGGTCCATCGCCAGGTTATAGACCGCATCGATCTGGTCTGGCTTGTCCTTGGGCAGTTCATTAACGCCATCCACGATCATGGCGGGCTCGAGTCCTGTCCTTAGCAAAAGGGCCTGTGCCTGGGATGGGACCATGAATAACGCAAGCAGGATATGGGATGTATCATTGGGCATTCCAGTGCGCATCGCCAGGTTACGCCCTTCCTGGTAAACGGCCCTTACCTCCTGGCTGAAGGGTACGCTGTCCATGGCGTGATTATCGGTTCATAACCACCGGATGTCAACCCGAATTTAGTCAGGTAATTTGGGACCCCCATTCGGGCCGGTCCTGGTGCATGATTCACGTGAGGTATGCTTGTATTCAGCGTGCAGAATTCAGGATTGTCAAAAAAACCTCACGGGTTCGTGGGCCGTCAAATTCGGCAAAGAAGACATGTTGCCATCTGCCCAGTGCGGTTTTCCCCCCGGATACGGGGATCAGGCGTTCCTGACCTGTAACCATGGATTTGATGTGGGCCGCGGCATTACCCTCCATGTGCCTGTAGGCGCCGTTCCATGGAAAAACACGACTGAGGGTAATCAGTATATCCCGGGACACGTCGGGGTCGGCACCCTCGTTGATAATCACACCGGCAGTGGTGTGTGGACAATAGATCAGTACCGCACCTTCCTGTACGTTGGAAGACTCAACGAATGCCTTGACCTGGTCGGTAATATCCACCAGTGCCTCGTGTTGTGCGGTTTTTATCGTGATTGTATGCATTTTGTGTCCTCCCGGTCCGCCATAGTACAAAAGCCGCGCAATTTTTCAATCACGCGGCTTTATGCAAATAAGGTCATCGGACCACCGGAGGCGGCATCCGGATTCGAACCGGAGAATCGCGATTTTGCAGACCGCTGCCTTACCTCTTGGCTATGCCGCCCTCCAAACATTAACCTTTTAGCAAATTACATGTGTGCTTGTCAAGATAAAAATCCAAATTACCGGTCAATTTTGAGGACAAAGGAAATTGTATGCGATTTCCCAATTTAGTCAGGTAATTTGGGCGGCTGTCGTTGA
>JALTEE010000132.1 GCA_027007865.1 bacterium | reverse complement strand
ACAGAGCAATCTGAACCCAGTTGCGCAATGTGTGTGTTTGTTGCTCTTCGTCTTCTTCTCGACCGTGGAGCGGCATTCTTCTTTTTTCGGTTGTATCGCTCATAAATGTATTATATTATTTATCGATTACTTGGCAAGAAAATTATACTAATAAACTATTGTATTTATATCTTTACATTTTTTGCATTTTGGATTTTGGACTTTGACATTAGATTTTCAAAATGGACAAAATTCTGTTGAAAATAAAAGTTTTATCTGGCGGTATCGCTCCAAAGAAAATGACTTTGAGCGCTGTGGGATACGATATTTTCGCGAGACTCGACGAACCCGTGGTATTGCATCCCGGCGAAAGGGGAAAAATCCCTGCGGGTTTCGCAATCGAAATTCCTGATGGATATGAAGCGCAAATTCGTCCCCGCAGCGGACTCGCTGTCAAATATGGATTGACGATGCTAAATTCGCCGGGAACAATCGACCCAGATTATAGAGGAGAGGTGAGTGTCATTCTTGCAAATCTCGGCGGTGAAGATATTATTATTCAAAACGGTGCCCGCATTGCGCAGATGATAATCGCTTCTGTGGCGAATGCTCGATTCGAGATTGTAAAAAATCTTTCAAAGACATCGCGAGGGGAAGGCGGTTTCGGAAGCACAGGAAGTTAAAATAGGGTTTGGTGTTTAATTATTATGGCAAAAATTTTATACATAGGCGCCGATGATTTCTCTGCAAAAATACTGCGTGAACTTTTCAGATTTAAATATTTAGAAATTGTTGCTGTTGCAACATATCCCGATAAGCCGAAAGGCAGAGGGCATCGACTTATGCCGACACCCGTAAAATCTGCTGCACTGAAATTAAATCTGCCAGTTCTGGAAATTGCCGATGTGAACGACTCAGAAATTCATAAAAAACTCGCATATTTTGGCGCTCCGCTTGCCGTGCTTGTTTCGTTCAAAATAGTTCCCAAAGAATTTCTCGCTGCGTTTCCGAATGGTATCATAAATCTTCATCCAGCGCTTCTTCCCGACCTGCGCGGCGCTGCACCTGTCCAATGGGCAATTATGCTCGGATACGAGAAAAGCGGGCTCACGACATTTATTGTATCTGAAAAGGTCGATTGCGGGAAAATTCTTTTGCAGAGCGAGTTCGATATAGGCATAGATGAAACGGCAGGCGAAATTTTCCAGAAAATCGTTCAACCCGGCGCAGAAATATTGGAGCGAAGCATATCAGAATACATATCAGGCAAAATTGTTCCAAAAATACAATCGGGTGAATACAGCCATCGTGCGCCGAGAATTTTGCACAAGCATAGGATTATAAATTGGGAATGGAGCGCACGAAAAATACACAACCGCATTCGAGGATTATCGCCATACCCCGGCGCTATCACATCGTTTTTCGAAAAGACAGTCAAAGTTTTGCGCTCGAAATTGATAGATGATGGCAAATCCAAAAGGCCGGGCGAAATAATCGGCATCGAAAATGATGCAATCGTTGTGGATACTGGCGATGGCTATATCGCTCTGTTCGAAATTCAGCCCGAAGGACGCCCGAAAATGACCGCTTCCGAGTTCACAAGGGGATATGTGAAACCTACGCGAAGAAAATTTACATAGTTGAAAAGTATTTTAATTGCATATTTAAAAATAGAGTATTTTATAATCGAATACCTATAACCCAATCAGGAGGATATTATGGACGAGGTTTCAAGGGCTAAAAAAACGCCTTTTTATGACAAGCATATCTTGATGCACGCCAAAATTGTCGAATTTGCCAATTTTTTGATGCCGATGTTTTATGAAGGTATCGTTCCCGAGCACAAAGCAATACGGAAATCCATCGGCGTGTTCGATGTGTCCCATATGGGTGAATTTTATGTAAAGGGCCCGGGAGCGCTCGATTTCATCCAGAAAACCACTACCAACGATGCGTCTCGGCTCGATATGTGGCAAGCGCAATATTCTGCGATGCTGTTCGAGAATGGTGGCATCGTGGATGATTTGCTCGTGTATCGATTGCCCGATAAATATTTGCTCGTTGTGAACGCATCGAACATCGATAAAGATTTTAGATGGCTGCAATCGCAACTCCCAGCAGAAGGCGTAGAACTCACCAACGAATCTGACAATGTCGCGCAACTCGCTGTTCAAGGACCAAAAACACAGCAAGTCCTGCAAAAACTCGCTAACATCGACCTCGAAACGATTCTATATTATCACGCTGCCGAAGGAGAAATCGCAGGCGAAAAAATGCTCATCTCTCGCACAGGATATACAGGCGAAGATGGTTTCGAACTGTATATGAATCCCGAAATAGCGGACAAAATCTGGAATGCAGTTATGGATGCTGGTGCAGAATTCGATATCAAGCCGTGTGGGCTCGGCGCACGCGATACGCTTCGTCTCGAAATGAAATATCTGCTTTACGGGAACGATATGGATGAGACAATAAACCCTTATGAAGCGGGACTCGGTTGGATAACGAAACTCGAAAAGGGCGCATTCATCGGTCGCGAGCCAATTATCGATGCAAAAGCGCAAGGACTGCGCAAAAAACTCGTAGCATTCATACTCGAAGAGCGTGGTTTCCCGAGACACGGATATAAAGTTGTTAAAGATGGGCAGGAAATCGGCTGGGTAACGAGCGGAACATTTTCACCGATGCTCGAAAAAGGCATCGGACTCGCATATGTCCCAAAAGAAATGTCGAAAATCGGAAACACAATCGAAGTAATGGTGCGGAACACACCAATTTCGGCGATAATCGTCAAACCGCCTTTTTGGAAAAATGGCTCCGTCAGAATGAAGCACACAAAGTGATATTTGCTACTTTGAAAAGAACGGCGAGAAATTGCTCGGGGGAAATAATCCTCTACTAATGTCTGAGAATCGGTATTTGTAGCGAAGCATCGGGGCAAATTCACGGGTGCAACGAAGTGAATTGGGGTGCGCAAGAATAATTAACGGCAAAATGGCGCAAATGATGTTGCGGGAGC
>JALTEE010000131.1 GCA_027007865.1 bacterium | reverse complement strand
GGTTTTTTATAATCGGTTTTCTATAATATTGAGGTCTTTATACAAGGAGGTTGTATATGAAAAAGGCGCTTGTCATCGCTATGATTCTCATTGCCGTTGTTGCATTTGCACAGGGCAATCGAGGTCGCCAAGTTCCGATTGCTAATCAGAAAGCGCAGGCAACCGAGTCGCAGAATGTTCCCGTTTCAAAGGCGAAGATTTCATTTGAATCGGAGCATTTCGATTTTGGTTTTGCACCTCAGGGGAACGCTTATCTGGTGCATTACTACACTGTAACAAATGTCGGCGAGGATACACTTCACATAAAACGAGTGCGTCCCACCTGTGGTTGCACCGCAGCTCCGCTTCATAAAAAGAATCTCGCACCTGGTGAATCCACAAAAATCGGAGCGATTTTTAGATTGCGAGGATACAAAAGGGCTGTTAGCAAAGCAATTAAAGTAGAATCTGACGACCCATCGCGGAAACTCGTGTCGCTGCGTTTCAGCGCAAATATGGACACATCTCTCTGGTTCAATACGACGAAAGGTCCAAGAATTTTTAGCGACCCCGCTATTGTAGACCTCGGAAAAGGAGATTTGTTCCAATCCAAAACGAGAGTGAAAATTACCAATTCGTCCGATAAAAAATTGACGCTCAAAATAATCGAATACACGGAAAATATTATTGAACAACCGAAAATTAAGCGAGAAACTCTCAAAGCAGGAAAATCCACAGAATTATATATTGCTGTAGTCAAAAACTACGATATCAAGACTCCGATTAAGGCTTCCATCACAATTGCAGCGATAGATAAAAGCGGCAGCGAAGTTACTCGTATCACTATTCCGATTATCGGCGCAGGTAAATAGAATTTTTCAGATTACAATAGAAAATGAAGCGGGGATTATAAACATCCTCGCTTTTTTATTGCTCATCTCTTGACTTTTGCGGGAATATAAATATAATTTATGCACAATTCGGGGGACAATATAATTTTCATAAATAGCAGAATAGGTGTTCTTGTCTGTTCGTTATTGTCAGTTCCGAGCAGTCGAGACTGAATTGATATTATTGTTAGACAAGAATGTCTGACCTACCACAATAATTTATAAAATCTGAATGTGGGAATTGTATAATATGCTATCGAATATAAAAAACAACAGCGATTGTGATGATGCTATTCTACGGGGTAAATCGCAACTTTCGGATGAAACAGTTGCGCATTATCTCCGATTTGCACAAAATCTCGCGCTCGATGCTGGAAATATATTACGAGAGGGCTTTTTTCGACATATCGAGATATCGAAAAAATCCGATAGAGAATTAGTAACCTCTGTAGATATCGCATCCGAGAAACTGATACGGAAAAAGATTTTCGAAAATTTTCCCGAGCATAAAATTCTTTCCGAAGAACTCGGCAAAGCGCAGGATATAGATGTTCCGAACCTATGGGTTATCGACCCGCTCGATGGCACAAACAATTTCGCTCACGGATTTCCTATATTTGCGGTGTCGATTGCATTTGTTCATAGTGGGCGGCTCGAAATCGGTATTGTTCATGAGCCGCTGCGAAATGAAATATTTTTTGCAACATCACGCAGTGACGCATATATGAACGGCGAAAAAATATCTGTGTCCAAAATCGACGATATTTCGCAGGCGCTTATCGCCACAGGATTTCCATACAATCGCGCCGACGAAACAGATAACAATCTCGACCATTTCATCGATTTTTGGAATGCAGCGCAGGGAATTCGGCGAGCGGGTTCCGCAGCGCTCGATTTATGCTACACCGCCGCAGGAAGACTCGACGGCTTCTGGGAACTCAAACTGAAACCGTGGGATATGGCAGCAGGCGCGCTCATAGCGAAAAAAGCAGGCGCTATGGTAACCGACTTTTCGGGAAATCCGTGGCGCATCGACTGCGATAGAATTATTGCAGCGAACCCGAAAATACACGGACAAATGCTCACAATCATCAATGAAAATAAAAAACGAAAAGAATAGTTTTTCCGAGAAATTTCTGCTCTGGCTCGCGGGAAATCTTCTGCCATTGCTAATCCGTATTATCGGCGCAACCTGGCGATTAAAAATGTATGGCGAGGAAAATTTTCTGCCGCAGCGTGTGATGTTCGCTATCTGGCACGGACAAATAATCCCGCTTTCTTATGCTTTCCGAAATAGAGGTGTCAAAATCCTCGTCAGCCAATCCAGAGACGGAGAATTCATTACGCGCGCAATCGGCAAACTCGGTTTCGGCACGATTCGCGGCTCATCTTCTCGCGGAGGCGCAAAGGCGCTGCTCAAGATTATCGAAGAATTGGATGATGATGCACGCATCGCAATAACTCCCGATGGTCCAAAAGGACCGGGCTATGTCGTCAAAGAAGGAATCGCTATGGCGGCGATAAAGAGCGGTGCGCCTGTTGTGCCTGTGATAGTGGATGCCAAAAATGCAATTCGGCTAAAATCCTGGGATTCTTTCACAATTCCGCTGCCATTTTCAAAAGTCGATATTTTCGTTAAAGAACCGATGACATTTGCCTCGGACACAGATATCGATGAAGCGGTGAGTAAAATTCAGCGAGCGATGACGATGTAAAGAATTACATTTTAATCGTCGAATGTGGTTTTTTCATTGATTTTCTAAAAAATGATTTATTCTGTTTTAGGGGGATTTTTCGGCGATGAAGGCAAAGGAAAAATTGTTTCTGCACTAGTAGAAGAAAAAACAAAAGATGCAAAACCTTTCTTTTCAAACTTTGCAAAAGCAAATATAAAAGCATACAACATTCGCATTAATGGTGGTCCAAATGGAGGACATGCATTAGAAATAAAAAATATAAGAATTTCTGGACATGTATTACCTTCTACAATTACAAATCCAAACATATTAAACATAGTTGGCGCAGGATGTGCAATCTATTTAGATGGTTTAGTGCAAGAGATTGAAAATTTTAAAAAAGCAAATTTGTTTAAAGGTTTTTTAGCAATAGATGATAATGTTGAAATTATATT
>JALTEE010000130.1 GCA_027007865.1 bacterium | reverse complement strand
TGTTATTTTATTTTAGATGAATAATAATTTAATTGATTTTGGCGAATTTCTATTGTAATGCAGTATTTACCATTTCGAAAAGTTTAGGCGATTCAAAATTTGTGGTAAAATCACTTATTCTTCTATTCGCCAGTTTCACATATTCCTCATCAATATCGTAGCCGATAAAATGCCTACTGGATTCTATTGCGGCGATGGCGGCTTGCCCGCTTCCGATGAATGGGTCGAGAACAACCTCGTTTTTGAATGTGTATAATTGAATGCATCGATATGGAAGTTCTTTTGGAAATGGCGCAGGATGGCCGATTTTTTTTGCTCTCACGGCGGGAAATTGCCAGACGCTTTTGGTGTATTCTAAAAATTCTTCTTTTGTTATTGTGCTCTCTCGCTTTTGGGGATTCTCTCTCGTGAATGTATCCTTGCAAAACACAAGAATATACTCATGAATATCCCTGAGTATTGCGTTTCTTGGAGAAAGCCATGTGCCCCAAGCAGTCGATGGACTTGCACTCGTGTTTTTATCCCAAATCAATTCACCTCGCATAAGGAAGCCTAAATCGAGCATATCGTTTATAATGAATGAAGCAAGCGGTATGTAAGGTTTTCTTCCGAGATTTGCGACATTTATGCAGACACGACCGCCCGGCACAAGAACCCTATAAGTTTCTTTCCAAACCCTTTTCAAAAAAGCAAGATACTCCGAAAGAGTCAAATCATCATCGTAATCTTTCCCAACATTGTAAGGCGGAGAAGTAACCATAATATGAATGCTATTGTCGGGAAGTTCTTTCATATTCTCGCTTGATGAGCAAATTATCTTATCGAGAAATTGAGCGGGTATTTCATTTTCAACATACTGAACTTTCTTTGCTTTCGCCTGTCCTTCGTATAGTCGGCTTGCATAGAAACTCGATGAATCATGCCCGATTCGTCCCGGCGAACCGAAGGAGCTTGTTTTTGTCCCCCCATTTTTTCTTCTTTGTGTCATTAATCTTGCCTCCAATAGTCCAGCCATCTCTTGTATGGGTCATAGTTTATTTCTCGTTTATCCCATTGAATCTCGATAACCCTTGTCAGTTTGTGTTCAATCAAACTTGTGAATGCATCTCGTGTGAATTCGATACCTCTTGGATTAGTTCCCTGCTTTGGGAGTTTTATATAGTTTTTGTTTCCCAATTTTTTCAAGACCGCTTTCTGAACTCGCTTTGGAATATAATAGAAACCTCCGAGCCCGCCCCAAACAATATTGATATACAATATATCACAGACAGGTTCATATTGTTTTTGAAATTCCTTGGCAGTTTGTGCATCTACTGTCCATGACACCTTTATTCCGGAAAATCCACTGCCTGTTTTTGTCTTAATCGATAGTGGCGCACCATAAACTTTCACATCGACTTCCGGCTCGGTTATCGGGATTTCCGTTTCTACATTTGCCTCTCCGAATTTGTAAATTAGCAATGCAACGATTATTCTTTCACGAAGCGAACCCACCTGCATCCCGATTTTTCCCGCTCTCGAGCTATCTTTTTCCGCAATCTGAAACAAATATGGCAGTTTCTTTTGAATTCGCGCCACTGTTGCTCCGTCATCGAATAGCTCTATGATTTTCTCTGCCATTCATTTCTCCCTGAAAAATTCTTTTAAAAAATATTTTTAAAATTCCACCGTCAGTGAAAATCTCTTTATGTCCGACAGTGGTAAATACTGCCCTTGATTTTCAGGGTCTGAAATTCTCGGAATATAAGCGAAATCGAATGTCATAGTGCCATAGTGCAATCCGATGCCGAAAGTATAATAGTTCGTAGCGATATAATCGTCGGAATTATAGACATAATCTTCTTTCGAGACTTTGTCGATTGCATCTTTTTTGGGATAATAATCATAATCGAAAATATATCCGCCTCGCAGCGAGAAGAAATTAGAGTATGAATATTCGAGCCCGATTCTTTTCACAGCGTATCTCCATTCGAGCGCCCACGGATTCTCGGGTTGCTTGAATTTTATTATCTCTTTATCGACATCGGCGGCAACAACGAGTTTCTGATAATCGGTATTCAGTATTCTATATGCTGTTCCCACTTTGAGATTTCGCGGTAGCGGGTCAGCCTGCGCCGCGTCTATATAATGAATATCGGGACCGATATGCTGCACACAAGCGCCGAACGATAATCCCGAAATCGGTCCGTCATACAAAAGTCCCGCATCCACAGCAAAAGAGTTTCCTGTTCCGCTCTTTTTTTCGTGCCCGACATATATCTGCGGAGCAAGAGCGCTGTATATAAATTTTACATTCAAACCTGCATATAAATTCGGCAGGACTTTTGCGCCGTATGACGCTGTTATCGCTGTTTCATAAGAATAAAATCCGCCCATCTTTTCTCCTGCTTCATTGATTTGGTCGCTTTTGCCAAGCGAGATATATGTAATCGCTCCGCCGACTGTGCCCCAATTTTCGAGATAATAAACTCCGCTGAGATATTCGTAATATATGTCGGATGCAAGTTCTGGAAGCCATTGAACATGCATAAGCGAAATACCTGGTTTCCCCTGTGAATATATTTTCATTTCGCCTTCGGAACCAAACCAGAACTCGCCACCAGCAGAACGAAGATAATGAATTGTTTTCTTGCTCAACCCACCCGACATTTGATAGCGGAACTGATGCAAATTCGGATAATAGCGCAGGAGACCGTATTCCGATGCAATCAACACATCGTTCTGCATAAATCCTCTGCCGATAGCATAGGCATCGCCGCTCGCGGGATTGGCGGGATATTCGATAACTTCACCTTTTGTAAAATTCGTATTATTTATGAAACCGAATCCACGAATCTTTTCGAGAAGGTTTGCCTTCGCATTATCGGACAAATTTTTCCAATGAGAAGCTACCCAATCCTTCAATGTGATAGGATTCTCGATATTTTCCGCCTTCCAACCGAAAACTTTCCATTTTTTACCGTCGAAACGAACAAGCCCAAGTTTGCTGCCGAACCATAC
>JALTEE010000129.1:2469-9811 GCA_027007865.1 bacterium | reverse complement strand
ACTGCATCGGAAACCATCGGCGGTTCTTGCAACAAGATTAGTCTGCATTTTGGGAACATTTCCGGTCGGCTTGCCGGGCGCAAAAGCGAAGACCGACGAAATCAACAAAGTTAGCATTTGGAATAAACACTTTTTCATTTTATTACGCTCCTTATATCTTATTATACAAGATCTTATAGCAATAATATCATAATATAATATTCATAACTCACCTTAATATAATGCAATACTGTATATTAGCCTTTTACCACACCGAGCGGAATCATCTTCGCCACTCTTTTCGATATTCCTGCTCCCACAACCGCTTCGACGACATCGTTCACATCTTTATATGCTTCTGGCGCTTCTTCGTATAGCGTGTTTCTTCCTTCCCACCTAATATAAATTCCCTTCGTTGCAAGTTCTCTATCGATTTTTCTCCCCTGCGCTCGTATTTTTTTAATCGCTGCTCGGCGGGACATATATCGCCCCGCTCCATGGGAGGTCGAACCGAAAGTCTCAGTCATCGCCCTCTCCGTTCCCACGAGAACAAAACTCGCTCGCCCCATATCTCCGGGAATTATAACAGGCTGTCCCGTCTCGCGATATTTTCTCGAAAGTTCTTCTCTTCCGGCGCAAAATGCTCTCGTAGCACCTTTTCGATGAACCAGCAACCTTTTCATCTGTCCATCGAGAATATGCTTTTCAAATTTTGCGATGTTATGCGTTACATCATAGACGAGTTTCATTCCGATTTTCGCTGCGTTTCTGCCGAAAATTTCGGAAAATGCTTCCCTGACCCAGTGCATAATGATTTGTCTGTTTGCCCAGGCGAAATTTGCAGCGGCAGCCATCGCAGCCAGATATTGTCTGCCGATTTCGGAATTTATCGGCGCACAAGCGAGCTGCCTATCCGGTAAATCGAAATCGAACTGCGGAAGCATCGGAATAAGTCTATGCTCGAATTCATCGCAAACTTGGTGTCCGAGCCCTCTCGAACCGCAATGTATCATAACGACAATTTGATTTTTAAAAAGTCCCCATTTCTGCGCTATTTCTTCATCGTAGATTGTTGTTATTTTCTGAATTTCCAAAAAATGATTTCCGCTGCCAAGTGTTCCGAGTTGGTCGTGTCCTCGTTTTCGCGCTCGCTGAGATATCTGCGAAGGGTCGGCAAAATCCATTCGCCCGCTTTCCTCTGTTGCTTCGAGGTCTTTGCTCCAACCGTATCCATTCGAAACCGCCCAATGAGAACCATTTGCGAGAACATCGTCCAATTCGCGATTTGTAAGCGATATTTTCCCACGAGAGCCGACTCCACACGGAACTTTTTTGAAAATCAAATCGACGAGTTGTTTCAATTTATGCTTGATATCCCGAAATGTTAGGTCAGTTCTGACGAGGCGAACACCGCAATTGATATCGTATCCGACACCGCCGGGTGAAACGATACCGTTTTCAGCATCCATAGCAGCAACACCGCCAATCGGAAAGCCATATCCCCAATGAATATCGGGCATTGCCATCGAATATTTTACTATTCCCGGCAGCGTTGCCACATTAGCAACCTGCTTAAAAGCATCTTCTCGAATGATATGTTCGAGCATTTTCTCGGTTGCGAAAATCATTCCGGGAACACGCATCCCGTGCTGAAAAGACTGCGATATCTCCCAATGATAATTATCTATTTTTTTCAATATCGAATGCTGCATTTATTACCTTATTTTGAGACTCTTGCTAAATTTAATAGCATAACACAAAAATTGCAATAAAGAAATCTTACAGAGCATTTTTAACGAAGGACTTTTTGCATTTACAGACAAAAAATAGGGCAGTCGCTGGAGGGGGTGTCCCACTTGTGCAGGACTAGCGACTGCCCATTTCGCCGCAAATATTTCTAACAATTTTTCGCCGCCAGAATCGTTTCTACAAATCTGTTCTTATCCATATTTGTCCAACAACAGGTGAAGGCGGGTCGGATGTTCTGTTTTCGATTACCATATTTTGAATTTGATGTTTTGTCATATTCAATGTATTGTCGATTTCGACGGTTCCGTTTAAGATAGCATTTCCAATTAGATGGAATTTCGCCGTCGGTGATGTCGTTCCTATGCCGACATTCCAACCAGTATTGTTCGGATATAAATTGCTACCCGATAGTGTCCAATAAGTTGTCCCGCCTCCGCTGCCTGTATCATCTGTCGCAACAGTCCAACCACTCCCATTCCATTTTAATAATTGCCCCGATGATATTCCCGATGTATCGACATCGCCAAGCGACGATAGATATGCCGACCAGGTTCTCGGCACGCTTCCATCAAATGGAGAACCGATAATTCCAGAGCCCGCTGTGAGCGCATTGACAAGACGACCCGCACTATCCGCATAACTCGTGTGATCTACATACCCGATACTATCTATGTAATGAATGGAATCTATATAATTGATAGAATCGATGTAATTTATGAAACCTACATAGCCAATACTATCGATGTAATCTATTGAATCCACATAGTTTATCGTATCGATATACCTAACACTGTCGATATAGTTCACTAATTCTACCAATCGTATATAATCTGTATACGATATCGAATCTACATAGTTTATCGAATCGATATACCTGACGCTGTCGATATAGTTGATTAATTCCACTAATCGTATATAATCTGTGTAGGAAACAGAATCGATATAGTTAACGGAATCGATATATGATATAGAATCAATATATTGAACACTGTCGATTAAATGAATACTATCCGTATATGTAGCGTGGTCGGCGAAATCTGCGCGAAACGAATACGGTGTGGATAACAAAGGTGTTCGCGGAGTTAATAGTTCGCCATTGACGACAAGTTCGACATAGTAAGTCGTGTCAAATGATAGAGTTATGGGATTTGTAGTCCCCAATATTACATCGAACAATCCTTTTGTGATAGATACAGCAGGATGATTTTCCGTCCAAAGAGGCAGCCCGCCGCTTTCCGTATCGTAGATACGAAATTCTATGTTCGCCGTTCCCGTTAATGCTACTCCGCTGTCGTTAGTGATTTTTCCCTGATAATTCATCCGATTGGGTATAGCGAAACAAGCAATTAGCATAACAAGTATGCTAATAATAATAATAATAAGCCTTAACATCTCAAACCTCCTTGTATTATATTACTTTTTTCTCCAAGATTTAATACCTGCTGGAGTAAAAATTCTAACTGCGGATGCATCTGTATCGGTAGTATCTACGATATCGGCAGCTCCAATGGTGCTGTCGCCTGCAAATGTAGGAACATAAATTTTTACTACACTACCAGATTGAGCATCGCGCTGTGCTATTACCTGTAAACTTTCTACTTTGCTGTGATTCCACACACTAATATACCAAATAATACACTCCTGCGTTATCACCGTATCCCTGTTGGATTGCGGGCCATCACCTTCTGTATTATACGGAACGACATATCTAATATTTGTATCGCCAGCAAATATATCGTATTCCGTCCAACTCGTGATATTAGCGCCCACGGAACCTTGTAGGACGGCAGAATCATCGTATATGCGGAAACCGTCCTCGTTAGAAATAGTATCTGTCCAAGTCCATACTATAGTGCTACAATTAAGAGCGGTTCCCGAGAAATTGTATGCGGCACCCGGAGGCGCTGGCGCCATCAACCAATGAACGATACCCGGAGTATCCGTCGGGTCGTGGTCATAAGATTCTCCCCATAGACCGCCTGTTCCGCCATTAAATGTAAGAACATTAGTATATGCTGTCCCATCCCTATATACATTATATGTAGGTCCATTTTCGAAATTTACATTGTAAAATACCAGACTATCGCCGGCACTGTGATGGTAAAAAGTGTAATTCATCGTTAGATATGTCCCTCCTGCCTGTCCGTGCTGGAATGTTGTATAATCGAGGTTGTTATCACCGTCGAAAGTCCCGACGCCGTAGCCGTTCACCGTCATTCCACTCGTATCCAGGTATTCGAATATTAACCGCTGATTTTCTCCGCCAGCATAGGTTTTCACGCCGTTATCGAGTGTAATAGAATAATAGCCCGCGCCATAATGTGTTATTACACCGCCAGTATTCCAGAACTCTAATATAACACCGCTATGACAATGAAATGAATTTCCAACTGCGAGAGTGCAAGGTTCGGTTGTCCAATCACCGTTGCTATGAAATTCCACAGAAGCGCCATCAGATGTGTTCTTCCGATATACATCGAAATCGTTGCGAACTGTCATATCATTAACATATATTTCATCGGAATTCCCGGGAGTAACATACATTCGCAGGTCGTAAAATGTTACTCGTCCCCCGGGCAAAGAGGAGCAATATATCTGCGGATGAAAATAGAATCCTCCGCTCACCGCAGATGTGCCAACCACAGCAACGCCACCGTATTGATTATAATAACTTCCCGTCGTCGCATCAAGCATTCCCATAAATATATTATCGCTATACGAAGAGTTCACCTCGACAATACAGTTCGATGCCGATAGATTTATTTCATCATCGGCTTCTATGGCAGGATTACCAGCTGTCGATGCGACATATACTCCAGCGATGTATCCCGGGTCGGCGGAAAGATATAACGATGAATTGCAACTGACACGCCCGCCATTTTGAATATACATATTTACTGTATCGCGATGGGCATCAAGATAGACTTGATAACAATCGGTGAGGAGACCATTTACATATACATCGCAATCAGCATAGTAATCGTTCACATAAAAATTAGCATAGTTATTGTTGCAATCGAGTGTGCCGTTTATATTTACTGTATAATTGCTGTAATCATCTCCTGTTTGAAATCGAACATCATCGCTTGTGGTCAGCGTTACGCCAGCATTTATCGTAAATGTTACATCGCAAGAATTGTTATTCTTATCTTCTTCCGAATATACATATAATCTCTGACATTGAGAAGGTTGTGCGACAGTAACGGTAAAACTACCCGTTGTAGAAAGCGAGCAAGGTCTCACATAGGCATTATCAGTCGATGTAGGAACACCGGCCGGATTCCAATTAGTAGATGTATTCCAAGTGCCTCCACTGGCATTGTTCCAAAAATAATCGATTGCAGAAGATTCCCCGAACATTAGTATTAGTAAAAGAACTAATACCATTTTCACTTTCATATTTCTCACGATTGCCACCCTAAACGAATTATGGTATTGTTAAACAGTCTGCAATATTGTAAAGACTATCGAGAATTACCGTTACATTATCTCCGTCTGACCAAGTTCCATAAATGGTTGCGGTTATCGAATCACTCAATGCGGAGAAGCTTAAAAGCGGAGAACCCGGTTCAAGATAAGTAGTATCCGCCGAACCAGTAGAATGAGATACTATTACAGTGAACCATACTCGTGTAGTATCTATGTTAACTCCTGTTGTATCTTCTATTCCGAATATAATGTATTGGTCTGCACAGGATGAATAGTTCCCACAAGGGAATGGACATTCAATCCAAGTTTCGGCAGGTGGACAAGTGCATTCTCTAACGGTAACTATCGTATATGCGGTATCAATACAGCCCAGTGTATCTGTAATAATCAACATATATTCTCCGCTATCGGCAAGCGCTGCGCCGGGAATCGTGGGATTTTGCGCCGATGATGAAAAACTATTCGGTCCCGACCAACTATATGATGACATTCCATTTGGCGAGCTAAAAAGATGAATATCATCACCGACACAGTAAGCCCCGTCGTTCCAGGCATTGGCTAATGGAGATGGATATACCGTTACAAATACGCTATCGGAATTACTGCATCCATAGGAATCTGTTCCCGTAAATACATACCATCCCGCATTGGTGAGTGTGGCATTGTATATCATCGTATCCATACTTGACGAAAAAAATCCAGCGGGTCCAGTCCACGAATAAGATACTAATGGAGGTCCTGCATTTAAAAAGATTGTTCCACCTTCACATACATTATTTCCCGAAGCATATACGAATGGCAGCGGGTGAACAATAATAGAGACCGTATCGCTCGCCTGACAGCCATAGCCATCTGTAACAGTATAGGTCAAATTGAATGTTCCGGGAGTTGTGCCAGTGAAAGTAGGGTTCTGCACAGTAGTCGATGAAAGCGAACCCGTATCCCCCGTCCATTGATGTGTATACCCGCCATATCCACCCGACGGATTGCCATCGAGACCGATATTTTCTCCCTCGCATAACTCCGGAGCGGAAGGCGTTATATTAGCAGAAATATTGTCCACATAAACCGTAACCGATAGGCAGCTGTCGCTCCAGCAGTCGTAATAAGGATTGTAGTTTCGGACATAGTAAGTAGTAGTTGCAGACGGAGATACCCATATTGTTTCGCCAGTGTCCACAGCGGCGGGAAGACTGCTTCCGCAGGAACCGTCAAACCATACGAAATATGTAGAATCATCCATCGGAGCAGCAGATATTGCAGTGGTGCGCATAAGAGTGCTGGCAAAAACGAGTTTATAATCTACTCTCGCCCAGGAATCGATGAGATAATCGTTTACACAACAAGTTGTCCAGTCGCTTCCATCCCAGCCATATTGCGCTTCACGGGCAACATCATCGCTGCAATAGTCATAGAATTGTGTATATGCTAATTCGCCCGTCGTAGGCGTTCCACGAACACAGGCATAGCCAGAACCTGTTTCACACCAATCCCAGGTTATCAACAAATTATTACTTGTCCAAACAAAAGGTGTCGTCAATGTAATTATTGTCCATCCAGTAGATGAATAATCAACCATACCAGAATATACAAGCGTTCCTGTTTCATCCCAATCTGCGCAGCAATCGGATGGAGCGCATTGGCAATAACCATCGTGGCCTCCGCAGGAAATCGAACTGTATGAAACTGTTTTCATTCTAATATTAACAGGTGTCGGACTCGGTCCCGCAGTCATAACATAGACACCGATTTGTGTAATCGTCCCGCCAGATGAACCTGATGGAAGTTCGCTCCAATGAAGGAGAGACATAGAGCGAGAACAACCTCTATCAATATCGACAGGCTGATTACACATCATACTTCCTCCACCACCAAAAATAACATCGGTCGATGCGATGAGCATAGCAGAATCTCCGGGACAAATAGTGTCTGCGATAGCAGCAATCGTTGTCGGGTCAAGCGGCGGGCAGGGACTGCTGCAAGTATTAACAACGACATAGGTCGTCGTGGTATCCGTGCAACCATTTACATCAACAACAACGAGCGTATATGTTCCCATCATAGAAAGCGTTGCACCCGCTATCGTCGGGTTCTGCGAAGACGATGAAAAACCATTCGGTCCCGACCAACTATACGACGACATTCCACCGGGTCCGCCGAATAACTGAATTGTCTCGCCTTCGCA
>JALTEE010000129.1:0-2369 GCA_027007865.1 bacterium | reverse complement strand
GCTATCGTCGGGTTCTGCGAAGACGATGAAAAACCATTCGGTCCCGACCAACTATACGACGACATTCCACCGGGTCCGCCGAATAACTGAATTGTCTCGCCTTCGCAGTATGGCCCGCCATTACTTGCCGTTGCTGTCGGCGAAGAATAAACTGTGACTGTCGTGGTATCGCTCGCCTGACAGCCATGCGCATCAGTAACAGTATATACCAAATTGTATGTTCCGGGCGTGCTCGTTGAAAAGGTCGGATTCTGCACTGTTGTGGATGATAACGGTCCTGTATCGCCAGTCCATTGGTTTGTATATGGTGTTGAACCACCCGATGGATTGCCATTAAAATTCACTGACGCCCCAGCACAGATACTCGGATTAGATGGTGCTATATAGGCAAATAAATTATCAACATACACGGTAATTGATAAACAATTATTACTCCAGCAGTCGTAATAAGGATTGTAGTTTCGGACATAGTAAGTAGTAGTTGCAGACGGAGATACCCATATCGTTTCGCCAGTGTCCACAGCGGCGGGAAGGCTGCTTCCGCAATAGCCATCGAACCAGACAAAATATGTAGAATCATCCATTGGAGCAGACATTTCTAAAGCACGCATAAGCGAACTGCCAAATACCAATTTATAATCGACTCTCGCCCAGGAATCGACGAGATAATCATTTGCACAACAAGTTGTCCAGTCGCTTCCATCCCAGCCATATTGCGCTTCACGGGCAACATCATCGCTGCAATAGTCATAGAATTGTGTTTGGTAGAGGTTTCCTGTCGTCGGTGTTCCGCGCACGCATGACCATCCAGAACCGGTTTCGCACCAATCCCAGGTTATCAAAAGATTATTGCTCGTCCATAAAAATGGTGTGGTAAGTGTAATCATCGACCATCCGAGAGATGAATAATTAACGAAGCCCGAATATACGAGTGTTCCCGTTCCGTCCCAGTCGGCGCAGCAATCAGATGGACCGCACTGGCAATAACCATCGTGGTCACCACAGGAAATCGAACTGTATCCGACGGTTTTCATTCTGATGTTCACAGGCGTTGGGCTCGGACCGGTGCTCGTTACATAGACACCGATTTGTGTAATTGTCCCACCAGATGAACCCGATGGAAGTTCGCTCCATTTTAAGAGAGACATAGAGCGCGAGCACCCTCTATCGATATCGACAGGCTGATTACAGAGAGAACTACCCCCATGTCCGAAAACGATATCTGCCGAAACGGTTAACATAGCGCTGTCCCCGGGACAGATGGTATCCGCCATCGCTGCGACAGATGTCGGGTCGGGTGGTGGGCAGGGGGTCGTTGTGCTTGTATCTTCACAAACTTTTACGAGGTATCCATCATTATCTAATCCACCACGCCCAAAATGCCCCGATGCGAGATAGCAATTATCCGAGGTAATCAAAACATCGTGGAAATCATCGTCATCTGCTGTGCTGCCAAAAATTTTCGTCCACATCGTATCACCAGATGAATCGGTTTTGACCATATATCCGTATGATGTTGAGCCGAACGAAAATGTAGTGCCAACAAGTAAATATCCGCCATCGCTCGTTTGAATGATGCGGTCTGCGTAATCGTTGTCTGTCCCGCCGTATGTTTTTTGCCACGAGAAAGTTCCCGAGCCATCGGTCTTTATAAGATAAAAATCATTTGAACCCATACCATAAGAATCAGTGAGTCCCGAAAGTGCATATCCACCGTCGGATGTCGGGATTACACAATATGCTCTGTCATCTCCCGTGCCTCCATAAGTCTGCGACCAGTCAAGAATTCCCCAGTCATCGATTTTTAACAGCCAAACATCAGCATCGGTGGCTGAATAAGTCAATCCTGCAATAACATATCCGCCACCATTTGCGTGGTCTATCCAAAAACCTTCATCGTAATATGAGCCTCCATAAGTTCTCGTCCACAGTGTATCGAGCCAAACGGTATCCATTTTCATAAGCCATATATCTGCGCTTCCCGCACCGTATGAGACCGATGCACCGACAACGAGTATATTCCCATCGGAAGTTTCGACGACAGAATTGGGATAATCGTCGCTACTGCCGCCATAGGCTGCCATCATAAGGAGAGTGCCATCGGGAGCGATTTTCATAATCATATAATCGTATCCGCCAAGCCCAAAAGATGTGGATTTTCCAACAGTTATATAACTCCCGGAACTCAACTGAATTACATCTTCTATGTAATCTCTGCCACCGCCTCCATCATATTCATATGTCCAAATAGAATCCCCCAATGAATTAACCTTATATAACCAGGCGTCGAAATCGGACGCGGGGGGACTATCGGATGTGCCACCAAGTAAATATCCGCCATCGGAACATTGCGTCATTCCCTTAAAAAT
>JALTEE010000128.1 GCA_027007865.1 bacterium | reverse complement strand
ACTGGCAACATCCCGGCGGAAAGCTATACGAACTCGGTCCGGACAAATTGTCCGATGCCGAAATTTTGGCAATAATTATTTCGACGGGAGAGAAAGGTAAGAGTGCCGAGCAAATAGCCGAAGATATAATTAAAAAATTCGGTTCATTTAAGGGGATAACCAACCAACCACTATCGAGATTGCTCGAATTCGAAGGTCTCGGTGATGTCAAGATAGCTCGTATTGCTGCGGTTTTTGAAATTGCGCGGAGAATTGTGCAGGAGGTTCTTATTGAAAAAGAAAGAGAAATTACAAAATAATCTCAAAGTTTCCGATGCATATTCGTCTGATACTCACAGAACGGAATGGACTTGCACATCCAAGGTGTCCGAATGGATAAACGATATAACAGAACAGGAAAAAATCGGTTTTGGTAAATCCGAAGTCGAGCGTTTAGCCGAACTATCAAAAACCCGAGCGGACATTCAAATATCCGAATCCCCGAGAAGTAAAAAAATTGCTGTTGTTATCGAAGCCAAACAACCTTGGTGGGATGTCTTTGGAAAAGTATTGAAGGAAGACGCTCGCAAAAAGGCGAACGAACTAAAAGCGCCATATTTTGCAACAACCAATTTTAAACAACTCATCCTTTGGAAAACTCAAAAAGCAAATGACCCGCGAATTCCCGAGGAAGAGCAAATAGTCCAGAGATACAATCTATCGGCAATAGAAAACCTCGATGAGATAGAGCATCCGCGATATAGCGAACCTATCAAAAAAGCGTTGCGGAACTTTTTACAGGATTTGTGGGAAATTTATCACGGTGAAAAAACCGCTCCGAAATACGCAATCGACGAATTTTTAGTATATCGGCTTCAGGAAAAAATCCGCGTTCTCACGGTCTACTATGAAAACATAATCTACGACAAATATCACAAAGACCCTTCTTTTGCGGCACGATTGCGAAACTGGTTTATCGAGCAAGCGTGGCAATTTATTGCCGATGCCAACGATTTCAAAAAAGCGGCGAGACAGGCGGCTTATCTTCTGGTGAACAAAATCCTCTTCTACGACCTACTCCGTTCCAAAAGGCCCAAAGAATTGGACATATTATCGGTTCCCGAATTTCTTACGAAAGGCTCGATGCTCCAGAAAATCCTGCAACTTTACTTTAACGAGGTCGTCAAGACAATCGACTACGAAACCATATACACAGCGGATTTTATCGACCAATTGGCGTTTCCCGATAATGAAGAGGTTGTCGAGGAAATAAAGGAATTGATATTCATACTGAACAGATATGATTTTTCATTTCTTGGATACGATATAATCGGCAGGATTTTCGAGCAGCTCATTCCAGCGATGGAACGGCACAATCTCGGACAATATTTCACCAGCGCCGATGTAGTCGATTTTATTCTGCGGTTCTGTCACCATCACGAGGATGAAAAGGTTATAGACCCTTCCTGTGGTGCGGGAACATTTCTCGTGCGAGCGTATCACCATAAAAAAATGATGAATTTAGGGAAGGAACATCAAAAAATTCTCGATACACTTTGGGGAACCGACATTGCAAAATTTCCCGCTCATCTCGCCACAATCAATCTTGCCATAAGAGACCTCGGTGTGGATAAAAATTATCCGAATATTCTTAACGAGGATTTTTTCGACTTGAAGGTAGGCGTGGACGGTTTCGACCGCGAAGAATGGCGCGAACAAAGAGCCAAAACTCTCGGCGTAGAAGAACGAGAAATTACCTATCCCCGCTGGTTCGACGCCGTCGTCGGAAACCCGCCATACACAAGACAGGAGGAGGTGGAGGAAATCGGGCAAAGCGAGGATTACAAGGGGAAAATAATACAAAATGCTCTGCACGATGCTTACGGTGAAAAAATCGCAAACATACCAAAGAGAGCGGGCATCCACGCATACTTCTTTATTCACGGGACAAAATTCCTCAAAGACGGCGGATACTTCGGCTTCATCGTATCGAACTCGTGGCTCGATGTGGACTATGGCAAAGGACTTCAAGAATTTTTCCTCAAAAATTATAAAATCGTCGCCATAATCGAATCAAAAGTGGAGCGCTGGTTCGAGGAAGCCGATGTCAACACCTGCATCGTCATTATGCAGAAGTGCGAAGACAAGACCGAGCGCGACGAAAACCTCGCAAGGTTCGTCTATCTAAAAAAACCGCTTCGCCATTTTTTCCCGCCTGTCGCAAGCAAATGGGAAGAACAACTCGAACGCATTCAAAAAATGGATGTTATGAAAAAAACGATTCTTGCTCACACGGAATTTTACGAAAATGAAGATATTCGTATCTATCCGAAGAAACAGGCGGAATTGTGGGCAGAAGGTTTCGACGAGAGCAAAGGCAAATATATCGGTGCGAAATGGGGCAAATACATTCGCGCACCACAAATATTTTTCACAATCATAGAGTGCGGAAAGGATAAATTAATACCGCTAAAAGAAGTAGCGGATGTCCGCCGTGGATTTACAACAGGCGCCAATGAGTTCTTCTACCTCACCGATGATGAAATCGAGCGCTGGAAAATCGAGCGGGAATTTTGGATGCACCCACTCGAAAAGGACGAGAAAATCCCCGTGCGCAAAGATGTGTGGAAGGACAAGGGCGGAAAATATTTTAAAAAATCCCAATATGCCGAAAAATATTCTACTGACGAGGTTTTGCGCAAAAACGGTTATGTCCATTGGGTGCCGAACTATATTCTAAAAAGTCCGAAAGAATGCAAGTCTATACTGGTAAATCCAAAAGAACTCAAATTTAAGATATTATTAATCAATAAAGACAAAGATGATTTAAAAGAAAAAAATGTTTTGGGGTATATAAATTACGGAGAAGAGAAAGGCTTTAACTTAAGACCTACCTGTTCAAGCAGAAACAATTGGTATGATTTAGGAATAAGAGAAGCAAGGGAAATATTATTCCCAAAGCTTCCGGGAGAATTTTATAGAACCCAGTATAATCCATATAGTGTATTTGAGGAAGATAATGT
>JALTEE010000127.1 GCA_027007865.1 bacterium | reverse complement strand
GTACATTTATGAAGTAAACTCTTTTTAAATAAAAAATTTTTACACAGTGCCCTAAAATAAAATTTATCCAGAAACAGATTTAATAGCACCAAAAGGACAAGCACTCATACATGCAAAACATCCCGTGCATTGACTTTCAATTATATAAACTTTTCCGTTTTCAAATTTCATAGCATTTTCCGGGCATTTAGGCATACAAACTTTACAGCCTTTACATAGTTCAGGCACAATATAAGCTTTTTCGCCTGATTCTGTTTTTGAATATATTTTTCCTGAGGAGATTCCTGCAGATTGATTTTCAATATTTCGCGTCATAGAACCACCGCATTTTGGACAAACCTGGGAAGTACAGGAAACTCCCTGGACATGAGGAATAACATACCCGCATTCCGTACAAATACAGCTGCCTGTCGGGCCTCCACCGAATCCGCCATTCCTTCCTCGTCCGCCTCCGCGTCCTAAACCTCTTCCGCCGCCCATTCCGCGGCCTCCTCCTCGGCCATTTCCTGAACCAAATCCGTTCAACATTTTAATCTCCTTCTATAATCAATAATTATTTTAAATTTTCTCGCTTGATTTTCATATATCATTTCATATATTCATTTTTCATTTTTGGAAATTATAAAAGCGAGGTATATTCTATGAAATATATCGCAGGCAGAAAAGACAGAGGAGATATCGAGATTTCTTTCGAGCCACTAAAAAAAGGTTCTGGGGTAGAAATTAGTCTCGAGACAAGTGTAGAGCGTCTTTATGGAGATAAATTACGCAGCGAAATTTTAAAAAGTCTCAATGAACTTGGAATGAAAGATTATAGGATAAACGCAATCGACGACGGCGCACTCCCCTATGTTGTTCGAGCCCGTGTCGAAGCAGCAGTTAGATTGGCAATGGAGGATTTAAATGAAAGATAGATTGCGAAGAAGCAGACTTTATATGCCAGGAAACAATCCCTATCTATCGCAAAACGCGTTCCTGTTTGGAGCGGATTGCATAATCCTCGACCTCGAAGATTCCGTTCCACCTGCGGAAAAATTCGCATCGAGAATTCTCGTTCGAAATATATTGCAAAATGTCGATTTTGGCGCTTCTGAGAAAACTGTTCGCATAAATCCGCTGTCATCGCCATTTGGAAAACTCGACCTCGAAGAAATCGTTCCCGCAAAACCGGAGATGCTACTCATTCCAAAGGCGGAAAATCGTGACGACATTCGCATCGTCGATGAAATTGTCGCTGAAATAAAATCGAAGCACAATATCGATAGCAAAATATTTTATATGCCGATAATCGAATCGGCAAAGGGTGTGTGGAATGCGTTCGATATCGCATCGTCGTCGCCGAATATCGCCGTGCTCGGTTTTGGCGCGGAAGATTTTACGCGCAACATCGGTGCGCAGCCCACAAGAGATGGCAAGGAACAATTCGTTGCGCGAAGTATGGTTGTAATCGCTGCAAAAGCGGCAGGCGTTCAGGCATCCGATACCGTATGGAGCGATATCGCCGATGTCGAAGGACTGCAAAAATCGACGAAAGAAGCAAAAGAACTCGGCTTCGACGGGAAAGGCGCAATTCATCCATCGCAGGTGGAAATTATAAACCAAATATTCAATCCTACTCCAGACGAAATCGAATATGCAAAGAAAGTCGTCGCTGCATTCGAAGAAGCAAAATCGAACGGTAGCGGTGTTGTCGCCATTGGCAGAAAAATGATTGATGCACCCATCGTGGCAAGGGCACAGAGAATTTTAAATATTGCTCAAAAAATCGTTTCGACCGCAGACTAAAGCCTCGTTGGTAAAAATGAAAAATTTAGGAACATTGTTGACTATATTTGTTCTGTTCGCCGTGACATCTGCATCGACAGCGGATTTTATGGCGGGAATGAGCTATGCGGGTTTTTGGAACGATGTTTTTTTGTCACCTGAAAGCGATGCCGCAGTCGATTCTATGGCAGCGAACAATGTGAAGTGGCTAACTATCTGTGTTTGGTGGTATCAGGACTACGACACCAGTTCGACATTCTCGCCAAATGAGTGGGACACTCCGACAGACTCTTCTCTTGAACACATCATAGAATATGCTGAGGATAGAGGGTTTTCAATTATGTTGAAACCGATGGTGGATATTTCCGATGGAACATGGCGAGCATTTATCTCACCGAACGATTGGGAACTTTGGTTTGCGACATATCGCTCTTTTATCGGGCATTATGCAAGTTTTGCCGAAAGTCTCGGAGTTCCGTGGTTGTGCATCGGTTGTGAATTGATAAGTTCGAGCACCACTCACGCAGACGATTGGTCGAATGTAATCGATACCGTTCGAGCAACATTCTCGGGAAACATAACATACGCAGCGAATTGGTCCGGCGAATACAACCGCATATCATGGTGGGACGCTCTCGATGCAGTAGGTATCGATGCCTACTTCCCACTCAGCGACCACGGCAATCCAACAGTCGATGAACTTATCTCGCAATGGAACTCTTGTGCTGACGAAATTCAAACATTCCTCGATACAATGGGACTTTCCATCCCTGTGATATTCACAGAAATCGGATGCGGTAGTTACACTTCTGCAACAATCACTCCCTGGAACTACGACTTTTCATCGGTCGAAACAAATCAACAAGAACAAAGCAATTATTACGAATCCTTTTTCGACGCAATATATCCTCTCGATTGGATGGGCGGGGTTTTTTGGTGGTGGTGGGACAACCCATCGACATCCGATTATCGCTGGGGTGGAGTCGAATATGATGTGGGGTTCACGCCGAATGGAAAACTTGCTCAGCAAATTCTACGAGATAGATATGGCGAAATAACCGCTATTCTCAACAAATCTGAAACACCGAAAAATTATAAAATCACAATCACACCAAACCCTTTCAACTCCGTTTGCTGCATATGTATCGAAAATGACAAAATAGAACGAGATAAAAATACAAAGATAGAAATTTTCGACATATCCGGCAAAAAGATTGCACAAATATTGAATAATCATTAT
>JALTEE010000126.1 GCA_027007865.1 bacterium | reverse complement strand
CCCCAGCAAGATGCATATTTAAGCTGTCCTGAGCAAAAACACCCGCAAAAACAGCAAAAAACAGCAAAACAACAAAAACACGGCGTAACATTGGAAAACCTCCTGCTCGGACTAATGCAGTATTTCATCTATAAACATTATATGAATAATTTTTACAATTTCCAGTCCAAATTTTATTCTGCGTGCCCGGTGGGTATTTGCGGAGAGCGTCGGATTTCGGGTTTGGCAAAAAACATTTCATTCGAATTCCCTCTGCCGGAGAATTATTTTTATGCTTTCTTTCTCGGCGCGAAAAGAATTTCCACTCTGCGATTTTTAATTCTGCCTTCGGGGAATTTGTTATCGCCCACCATAATGGGTATTTCTTCGTTGCCTTGAAGCCGCATAATCGTGAATGGCTGCGACATCCCATATCCTCGAGCGCGAATAGATGAATTATGCTCGCTTATCCATTGGTCGAGTAGCGTATCATTTTTATCGAGTATCGAGCGAAGATATTTTCGTAATATTGCCATTTGTTCGTCTGCGCGGCTCTGCGATAATTTTTGATTGCCCGAAAAAGTTCCGATTGTATCGGTGTGCCCTGCGATTATAACATTGACATTGCCTGCTTCGATTCGCTCGATGACTCGTCTCGCAATATATTCCATTCGCGCATTTGTAAATTCCGACTCGCTACGGTCGCCTGCAAAAGTAAATTGCAGCAAAATTAAACGCTGCTTGACTTCGTTTATGTTTTTCACAACAACAGCGAGTTTTTTCCGCTCTGTTTTGGCAATTTGCCCAAAAGTATCTTCGACAACTGCTCGCGCTGAAAATTGCGCTCCTGGCGGAGGATTTTTCCCATCGGGCAGTTCCCAATCCCAAACAGCATTTTCACCCGAAGATGTAAAAATTGTGTCCCTATCGGATGTAATGAAAATTCTGCTGTGCGCAATTGGAATTTCGCTATGAGCAATCACGGAAAGTTCCGTTCTGTCCCATCCTTTCTCGACTTTATATCCTTCTTGTGGCTGAACCACCTGCGGCGGACGATATATCAATCCCGCAGCGGAAAGCACAAGGCTTAAATTATTCTCGCCGCCTTCCTGCGAAAATATTTTGCTCGAAAAATCGTTGCCGAGTATGCCGAGCAACTTTTTCTTATATCGAAGCGCAAACGGAATATCCGATGCACGAACAGCAAGGATTACTTCGGGATTTCTTGTTAGAATGGATTTTATCCTGTCTATGACATTCGCAGGCGGCAGCGAATCATTCGCAATGTCAAAATGATTATCGACAATCACTGCGGATAGTTCTACGCGGCGGTTTTCTTGCGCTGTGTATTTTCTACCGAGTCGTGTTCCCTGAAATCTCTCACACTTGGCGCGCTTTTTGAAATAATCGTATCCGCGCGAAACTGTTATTCTGTTTGCAATATCGGGTTCGGCAGCAATAAGTGCCCTGCGCACAGATTTTGCGCGAGATATAGCAAGACTCGTATCCTCGCCATCGATTACATATCCGCGTATGACGATTTTTACATCGGGGTTATCGCGAAGGCGGGATGTTATAATGTCGATTGTGTGCTCGAATCTTTTATCGAGAATTGTGTCCTCGAAGTTAAAAAAAAACAATGGAACAAGCGGCTCGTCTTCCGCTACGGAGAAAAGTTGCAGCAGATGAAGTTCTCCTTTTTTAACATTTAATTCCGCCTTTGGCGGCGCAAATATATGAACAGATGTCCGCGTGCTGTTATCGTTCGGGTCTCTTTCGATGAATTTCGGCGAAGCAGATAAAGCGGGTTCTTCCCTGTTGGCAACGGCGACTATATTGTAATCGCCCGGTTTCTGCGCGAATAGTTTAAACCTAACCGTATCGATTTCTTTGGGCAGGAGTGGTGGAGCGGAAATTTTCCGCACATCGTTTGCGCCGATTTTCACCGCGACAGGAACATCTGGCGCTCGAAAATTCCCCACATTTTTTATCGCCAATGCGACATTCAAAGTTTCACCCGGTATCGGTTTGCCATCTATCTTCCAGCCCAGTGGTTTTATATCGGGGAACAGCGGCTCCGGTGGTGGCAATCGAAACTGCACTCCAAAGCGGTGCGTGGGAATCTTTATGCCGTCTAATGGATACGATATTCGATATGTTAGCACAATTCCTCGGTCGTATTTTGGGATAAACGATGCACCCGCTCCGACAGAATGCCCTGTGGCGAAACTATTTAGCGAAAACATTTTTAACATTCTATATCCGACGCCGACAAGCGGGTCTGTGTCGAGCCAAAGATTTCCATACCGCGGGGAATACTGCGCTACAGTCCATAGAAACGCCGTTCCAAATCGAAATGTTCCGCCTGCCTGAAATGCGGGCATAATTTTATCTGATTCTGCTCCAAGCGCGAGGTTCGGCATTGTGAGATTGAAGGCGCCAGCGAAAAATTGCACTCTTTTCCATCTATATGCGGCGCCGACCGATGCGGTAATCGCAGTCTTGGACGAATTTCCGCCTGCAAACAGCGGGTCGGGCTGCGCAAGCGTCATAGCGGATGTGTTATATCCGCGTCCGTAAATTCCGACGCCTGCACCGAGAAAAAATCCCCAGTGTTTCTCAGCGATTATCGTCGTCAGCGCTTTGCGCGGGCGTTTGGCGAGCAGCAGTTGAGCCGACCACCGATACTCGATTGGTGCTGACAACATAGATGTGAACAATCCGATGCCGCTGCAGCAAGAATTATATTCCACATTTAACCCGTTTCGTTGCAGCGGTTCGCCAAAACCCCAGAACAATCTCTCGTGTTCTGCGGATGCCCATCCAGTAGGAAAACTCGTCAGCAGCGCAGGATTTAGCAAAAGTCCTTCTGGCGCAGGGTCTGCGAAACCGTCGGCGATGGGAAACGGATAATCGGCAATATCAATAGGCTGCCCGCGCAATAGAACAAATAATAAAAGCACGAAAAATAATGAAATGCCTATGCTATTTTTATTTTTTTTCATTTTATACAAAAAGAAATTCAAAGTTCGAA
>JALTEE010000125.1:1809-3015 GCA_027007865.1 bacterium | reverse complement strand
TTAGAAATGGTCAAGTATGCAATGAAATTTGGAGTATCCGCTGCTGCCGGAGAATTTGGAACGACTAATGTTACTGTGCGAAAATGGCGAGACCGTTTTAACGGAACTCTCGGCAGTCTTGCTGACCGCTCGAAAGCGCCGAAACGCATTCTACACAACAGAACATTTCATAAGCAGGAAAGATTTCATTGGCAAAAACTTCTGCTATCAATTATATTTTGATTCGTTCAGAGAAAATCGATACAAAAACAATCAAACACCTAATAATATATTGCAAAAAATTAACACAAATACCCACAATCCAAAGATCGCAGTGCTACCACCCATTATACTCGACCCACTCATTAAAAACTTTTTACCTGGATACCATGTGCGTAAAGCGGACAAATTATACTAATTAAAAACTTGACATTTTAACAAACAAAATTATTTTTTTACAATCTGTATTAGCATTTGAAAATGAACCCTGCAAAATGGCTAATTTTGAGTTTGATTTTGTTATTTGGTTGATGATGGGACTTTGGTACTGGTGTTTGTTCGGGTTTTGGTATTTTGATATTGTTTTCGAGGCGTAGTTATTTGGTTCAGTGATGTTATCGTTATTCGATGTTCGTTGAAAAGGATTTTGTTTGCTAATGGGCAAATGTTCTATATGAGCGGATTTTATGTGGTTTATCGAGCGCTATTGCAGTCAATGCGACGGCAGAAAGTGCCAGATGTGCTGTTGTTGTGGTGTTTGCGATGCTTGTATGATTGAAGAATAGAGGGATTTCGACTTTTAATGCTTGAATTCTTGCGAAGTATTGTTCGATTGATTGTCTTTTGGCATATATTTTCTGGAATGTTTCGGAATATCGGTTAGCGAGTGCTCTTTCGTCTTGGGTTATTGTGATGTATGCAGTGCATCCATATCGTTTTCCTTGTGTGAACTTTGGATGGTCGATGGGGCAATTTTCGATTTGTCGGGATTTTTGGTGTCTCATTCGATGCGAAGTAGAAACCGAGAGCTGCGTATGGGTCTGCTTTGGGTTTGCGTTTTTTGTTCTTTATATTTCTGTTCGGGTTTTTAATATTGTTTTCTTTTGTGTTCGCCCTGATAGGCTTGGAGTCTATCGCTACCGAGTCTGTCGATAAAATACCTTGCTCTTTGAGCTTTCGATTGATGTCTCGATCAACTTGTGTTTGATGTATAACAATAATAAACGA
>JALTEE010000125.1:0-1799 GCA_027007865.1 bacterium | reverse complement strand
AAACTAATATCTTATAGATTAACGCAGAAAGCATAAGTCATAAGTTTTAGGAGGTAAAAATGAAGAAGCTGTTCTTATTCACTCTTTTTTTTAGTTTCGTTCTTTTCGCTCAAGTTCCCAATACGATGAGTTATAGCGGGAAGCTTACGACTCCTGCGGGGGTTGCTATTAATGGATTTCATAACTTGGAATTTAAGATTTTCGATATAGACACAGGTGGAACCGCACTTTGGCATGAATATCATTCTAATGTTCCTATAGACCATGGTCTTTTCTCTGTTACATTAGGTCAGGCATTTCCGATAAATTTAGATTTCAGTGAGCAATATTGGATTGAAATAGAAGTAGATAGTGTCGTGCTTTCGCCGAGAGCCGAACTCACTTCGAGCCCATATTCGTTCAGGTCTTTATATGCCGATAGTGTCAGCGATAGCGATTGGAATATCATTGGTGATGATATGTATGCCATTACCGATGGGAATGTTGGAATCGGCACAACGAATCCGAATGCGAAATTACACATTAAGGAAAATGACACTCTCAATGCATTCAAAATAACTATAAGAGACACAACACAATTCATTGTTAAGAACAATGGGAAAGTCGGGATAGGGATAGGCACTCCATTAGCGAGACTTGATGTGGGATACTCTTCTACAGATACTGGCAATGTATTTAGAGTTCATGATGGTGGCACTGTTAGATTAATTGTCACCGAAGATGGCAAAGTTGGTATCGGCACGGAAACCCCCGAGGCTAAATTACACATTTATAGAGGTTCATCCGGAGAAACTGCAACCGATGTAAATGGATTGTTTATCGAGAACAGTGGCACCTCGAATTCCGCTTATGTATTTCAAACAGCGACCGCTGGAGCGGGAAAATCTTTTTCGATAACGAATGGCGGCAGAATCGGTATCGGAACAGATAGCCCTGCATACAATGTGCATTTGGTCGGTGGTTCGTCTTTGGCTACTATGTGCATCGTTCCGGATACGGATACGAGTGGTGATGGTGGTGCTAAAATCCTATTAGGTGAAGACAGAGAATTTTATCGGGGGATGGGAATTAAATATGACGGAACAGATAATTACTTATTCGTCTATGGCAAAAATGGCAGCGATATATATAGTAATCTCTTGACGATAAAAAGAGAAAGCGGAAGGGTCGGTATAGGAACTAATTCCGCCGATGCAAAATTGGACATCAGAGGCGGAAGTGATTACGACCCGCTTCTTGCGATGTCGAGCGGGCAAACGAGATTGATAGTGAAAAATAATGGTAGAGTCGGTATCGGGACATCTGACCCACAAGCCCAATTGGATGTTAGAGATAAAATCGTGGTAACTAATTCTTCTGGGGATTTATTAGTAGAAATAGGGTCTGGGCTCGATTATGCGGAGGGTTTCGATGTTACCGATAGCGATAAATTGAAAAAAGGTATGGTAGTTGTTATCGACCCAAACAATCCCGGGAAACTGAAGATAAGCCATCTACCTTATGACCATAAAGTTGCCGGTATTATTGCGGGTGCCAAGAGTCTCGGTTCGGGTATAAAACTCGGTTCGGAGCAATTCGACCATAATGTAGCATTGGCTGGAAGGGTTTATTGTTATGTGGATGCCACTGAGGAAGGGATAGAACCCGGCGATTTGCTGACGACTTCTTCTACTCCGGGGTATGCTATGAAAGTTAAAGATTATGAAAGAGCAAAAGGCTCGATTTTGGGAAAAGCGATGGAGAAACTCGAAAAAGGCAAAAAAGGTAAGAGCCTCGTGCTCGTAACATTACAATAAGGC
>JALTEE010000124.1 GCA_027007865.1 bacterium | reverse complement strand
AAATTGTCAGAAAAATCGTGGAGAATAAAACTTGGAACAACGCGGCAAAGATACATCGCCTATCGAACGAATTCTCGTTATAATGCCCACCTATAATGAACGGGACAATATCGAGCGGATTATCCCCGCTGTGCTGGCACAGGACAAGCGCATCAATATGCTTATCATAGACGATGGTTCACCCGATGGCACAGGTGAAATTGCTGATGGAATTGCTGCGCAAAACAAGCGCGTAAAAGTTTTGCACCGCAGCGGAAAACTTGGACTGGGAACCGCCTATGTTATGGGGTTTAAGTATTCATTGGAAAACGATTACGACCTGACATTCGAGATGGATGCGGATTTTTCACACGACCCGTCATATTTGCTGGATATGATAAAATCGGCGGAAAAGGATGGCGATATGATAGTCGGTTCGAGATGGGTTGAAGGTGGTGGCATTGAAAATTGGCCTAAAAAACGAGAACGCCTCTCGCGGTGGGCAAGCAAATATTCACAACTCGTTACAGGATTGCCTGTCCACGATTGCACTGCTGGTTTTCAAGCATTTCGAAAACGCGTTCTACAAGAAATCGACCTCGATAGAATCCACTCTGACGGATATTCATTTCAAATCGAAACGAAATTTAAAGTATGGAGAAGCGGCTTCAAAATAAACGAGGTTCCGATTATATTCAAGGACAGAGTTCACGGAGAATCGAAGATAAACAAAAAAATAGTCTATGAAGCATTTTTTGTAGTTTGGTGGCTAAGACTGGAAGCGATGTTCGGAAGGATTTAACGATGAAGGATAATCGAAAGCGAAAAGTATCTATTGCAACAGAAAAACCGGAAACGAAATCGAGCGATAAGGCAACCGCTCAACTCGCAATCGTAATTGTTAGTTACAACACGAGGCGTCATCTTCGACGGTGTCTGTTGTCGTTGCGGAAAAATCCGATTTCCGAGGGTAATTTCGCAACTATTGTTGTGGATAATTCATCTCGAGATGGCAGTCCTGAGATGGTTAAAAAGCATTTCCCCGAAGTCTATTTAATCGAGAACGACGATAATTTAGGCTTTGCAAAGGGCTGCAACCAAGGATTTAAGGCGATAGATGCGAACTATTATCTACTTCTTAATTCCGATGCCGCCGTTATGGGCAACGCACTCGATGTGCTCGTTTCGTTTATGGATGCGAACCCCGATGTCGGCGCAACGGGTGGACTTATATTTACCGAAGATGGAAATATCCAGCCATCCACATTGCAATATCCAACTTATTGGAATTTAATGTTTTCGCGCTCATCGCTATTGTCGAAGATACCGATTTTCCGCTGGAAAATGGAAGAATTGCGCAAACTCCCTGAAGATTTGAGCGATGTTCCTGCTCTCGCTGGTGGATTCATAATGTTCCGAAGTGAAGCACTCGAACAGGTCGGATTGCTTGACGAAAGATATTTTCTATACCTCGAAGATGTAGACATCTGCAAAAGACTCAAAAAAGCGGGCTGGCGCATTGTATTCAATCCAAATGCAAGAATATTGCACGCATGGGGAGCATCCTCCAAAAAGCGCAGAAAAAAAGCATTCTGGTGGCATCATATGTCGATGTTCAAATATTTTCAAAAACACTATCCATATTTACTTCCGATAAATCTTCTGCTATTTCTCGGTCTTGTAGCTCACTTTGGAGCGTGGTGGACAATACATTCGCTCACAGGCTGGCGAGCATTTCGCGAAGAAAATGGCAGAAACGGAAAATCGAAATAAATTTATCCGCATCCCTCGAAATAAAAATGCAACTTGCAAATTTTTCAAAATAGTTTATGTTTCAAAAAATCGACGAGGAGTTTTCCTATGCCAATAGAATTTATATTAGATTTTGAAAGACCCATTGTTGACCTTCATCGAAAGATAGAAGAGATGCGTTCCATCGCTTCGCAGGATGGCGTGAACCTCGAAGGTGAAATCGCCGCGCTGGAAGATAAACTGGGCAAATTAAAAGTCGATATATACAAGAATTTATCGCGCTGGCAGCGTGTTCAAGTGGCAAGACATCCCAAACGCCCTTACACACTCGACTACCTCGACCGCATTTCCACAGATTTTCTCGAAATACACGGGGACAGGAATTTCCGCGACGACCCCGCCGTAGTGTGCGCTTTCGCCACAATAGATGGGATTAAAACTGTCGTAGTAGGGCAACAAAAAGGGCACGACGCCACGGAAAATATAAAGCGCAATTTCGGTATGATGCACCCGGAAGGCTATCGCAAGGCGCTGCGAGCGATGAAGATTGCAGAAAAATTCGACCTTCCCGTCGTAATTTTCATAGATACTCCTGGCGCATATCCCGGTATCGGCGCAGAAGAACGAGGGCAAGCGGAAGCGATTGCTCGGAACATCAGAGAAATGGCACGCTTAAAAACTCCGATTGTAATCGTTATCATTGGCGAAGGTGCATCGGGCGGCGCTCTCGGCATCGGCGTAAGCAATGTTACGATGATGCTCGAAAATGCCTGGTATTCCGTCATTTCTCCCGAAGGATGTGCTGCGATATTATTTCGCGATAGAGCATTTGCCGAACAATCTGCCGATGCGCTGAAAGTCGGGGCAAAAGACCTCCTCGAACTTGGTGTAATAGATAAAATTTTGCCCGAACCACCAGGCGGCGCACATTCCGATTACGAAGGCGCAGCAGAAATAGTTAAAAATGCTATCGTAGAAGAACTCCAAAAACTTATCCCGCTGCCCAAAGAAGAACTCGTCGAAAAAAGAATAGCACGATATCGAAATATGGGTGTGTTCGGAGAATAGAAAGTAGCTTTATAGAGTGGAACTCAACTTGAAAATATCTGAGAATGATTTTTGGTGTGTTTTTGACCCGTCTATTCATAATTAATTTTTACATCTTCTATTTTTCTCAATTCAACATCAATTATCTTTTTAATTTCCTCAATTTTCTTGTGTTTATTGGCTATTTCTTTTTGCACTTCTAAATCAAATTCGCCGTTTGGTTTTATGGGAATAGAAA
>JALTEE010000123.1 GCA_027007865.1 bacterium | reverse complement strand
GAATATATATGTTCCGCCTCTTATTGCAAAGGATATCGAAAAAATATGCGGACTTTTGAAAATCGAATGTGATATAGAAACATCTCGCTCACGCGTCGGCCAAACAGGAACGATAGAATATGTTTTGAAAATTATGTCTATCGCAAAAACCGCTATTTTGCGAATAAAATCTTACGGAGCAAAAATCGGCAGTTTCGATTCCTGGCTCATAGAAACCATTCGAGGACTGCTAAAATCCGGTGCAGAAACAATTTATATCGACCTCCCGCTCGATAATCGGTTGACAATTCTTATTGGAGGCAATTTGTTAAGGGTAGGCTTTAGTGCCTGTGGATTTCTCTATGGAAAATATCTGCGACTTCAGCGCATCATCGGGAAAAAACAAAAATTAGATATAAGAAAAGTGCCTGAAAATTTAAGGCAAATCGCAAATACAATCGGGAGATGACGAAGAACAATTTAACGGGAGTGTCAAGATGAAAAATGTTATTATAATCATCGTTATTATTCTCATCGGGTATATTATTTATGTGAATTTTATCGCCGCACCCGAGAAAAAAGCCGCTAAAAAAGTGGAGAAAAGAGTATTCGAGGGACCTTATTCGCAGGCAAAAGCGGCAAAGCAAACCGAAGCGAAACAGTATGCTCAAATGCTGATGAATAAACAGGAAGAATATTTTGCAGTGAACGGACATTATGCATCGAATTTAAAAGATTTGAATTTTGTTCCACGAATTGGGCAGCGGTATAAGGCAAAAGTTACATCGGCAGATGAAAATAATTTCACAATCGAAATCCGTGGGAACATCGACAATGACGCTACCGAAGATATTTGGGAAGTCGATAAAGATGGTTTTCGCAATGTCGTGGACGATGTAACACGGTGAAAACCCATAAGGGTCGCATTTTTATTTTGCGGACGATTTATATTTGAAAATTTCTCGAACATAACCTGACAAAGGAGATAATATGCGAATTTTCCCATTCGTTGCATTAGTGGCAATTATTGCAATAATATCGATTGCGCATTCCGACGGTGGCAATGCGACGAAAGATGCCCGATTTATCATAATCGACAAAAATGGCGTGCCTGTCGATAACATCGAGAACATTGCAAAATATCTTTCGAAATTCGATGTAGTCTTCTTCGGCGAAAAACACGACAGCAAAACTGCGCACGAACTCGAACTAAAATTTGCAGAACTGCTCTACGGAAAACACAAAAATTTCGCTATCGCAATGGAAATGTTCGAGGCGGACAACCAATCTGGTCTGGACGATTATCTTTCTGGCAAAATCGGATTCGATAAATTTGCAAAAGAAGTTCGCCTTTGGGGGAATTATGATGATTATCGCCCGATTGTAAATTTTGCGATGGAGCACAAAATTCCGATAATCGCAGCAAATATTCCGCGCAGATTGGCTTCTATAGTGGCTAAAAACGGTATCGAAAGTTGGGATTCGCTTCCGCCACAGGAAAAACAATATCTACCACAAAAATACTCGTTCGACAATAAAGAATATAAGCAAAAATTTCTCGCAACGATGCAGGAAAATCCGATGATGAAGCATATGGGCGGCGGAGTAATGCTCGACAATCTATTTAAGGCGCAGGTTGTCAAGGACGAGAAAATGGCGGAATCGATTTCCAATTATATCGATGCAAATCCCGGCGTATTTGTATATATGTTGTGCGGTTCATTTCATTCAGATTACAGGCTTGGAACTGTCGAGAAATTGCTCGACAGAAAACCGAATTTGAAAGTGGCGACAATTTCCACTGTTGTGATTCCCAAGAACAAATCATTAGACGATAAAGAATATTCCAATCTTGCGGGCGCTGCGGATTTTACTTTGCTTGTTAAAGAACAATAATATCTACGAGTTATTATGAGAATTGGCATTTTGGGTGGAACATTCGACCCGCCGCATTGGGGACATTTGCTGTTGGCGGAATTTGTGCGGGACGAAATCGAATTGGACAAAGTCTATCTCGTGCCCGCGCTGTTGCCGCCGCATAAAACCGACCGTGTTATTACCGATGCGCAAAGGCGGCTGAAAATGGTGAAACTTTTATGCGGAGATGATGACTTCATCGTCCCGAGCGACGCAGACCTTACACATAATCGAAAACCATCATTCACAATCGACCTGCTCGACGAACTTGCGCAAAAATTCCCCGAAGATACTTTTCACCTTGTCATAGGCGGAGATTCCGTTATCGAATTTACAACCTGGCGCAGATGGAAAGAAATTTTGGGAAAATACGATGTCGTTGCGCTGCCGAGACCGGGACGAAATTTTTCCACCGCTGATAAAAAAGTATTGGAGAAGATAAGGATTTTTAAAAGCCCGCTCATCGAAATTTCATCGACAGAAATCCGTAGAAGAGTGAAAATGGAAAAGTCTATAAGATTTATGACAACGAAGGCGGTTGTGGAATTTATCGAGAGCGAAGGATTATATAAATGATGTTTTTCCCAGCGTTTTCTACGATTTTTCGATAATTTCCACAACTTCGTATCCTGCACCTTTGCCAGAACCTTTATCGATTGTTCGTATGATGAAATACGATATGAATGCAAATGTAACAGACAGCGCCACAGCGAGTTGGTCGATTGCGCCGAGCAGTTTCGCAATAACATAGGCGGCAAGTAAAACCGATACGGGCATAATAAATATGAGTGCAGCAATCAAAATGTATCTCCCGCCGCTTATTGATACCTTTACTCTGTCGCCTTTTTGAGCATTCTGATTGTTTCTCGCCCAGACGAGCCAATCTTTTTTGCTGATTGCATTAAATGGGCATTTTTCAGCGCTTGCACAGGTAGAGCAAGATGAACTTCTCGTTACCTTGACACGCACAAGTTCACGCACCGTTTCAATAACGATGCCCTCTTCCTCGGGCGCTCCAATCAGTCCTTCTTTTTCTATATGGCTCGGCAGAGATGACATTTTTTTAATTAGACATTATCAAAATATGTTTAAACAAAGCAAAGTATACTTAAACAAAGTATAT
>JALTEE010000122.1 GCA_027007865.1 bacterium | reverse complement strand
AATACGCACAATGCAAGAGGCGCAGTGCTGCCACCCATTATACTCGACCCACTCATTAAAAACTTTTTACCTGGATACCATCTGCGTAAAGCGAACAATTCGATAAAAAAAGTGCCTTGTTTTAATCGAAATTTCTTATTATATTTTTATCGACTACGGAAATCGGCAATATCGAAATCACATAACCCAATAAGGAGTCGAGATGAATTTTGCTCTGTTGAAGGAACTTTCCGATGCTGTCGGCCTTCCCGGCGCAGAAGAAAATGTTCGCGAAATTTTGAAGCGTGAGATTTCTCCGCTCACCAACGATATAAAAATCGATGCAATGGGCAATCTCATAGCGCATATTCCCGGCGACGGTCCCGCTTTGATGCTTGATGCACACACAGACGAAGTGGGGTTTATGGTGAGCAACATCGATAAAAATGGCTTTTTACGAGTTGTTCCGCTCGGCGGAATTGACCCACGAGTTTTTTATGCTCAACGGCTGAAAATTTGGGGGAAAGAACCAACTACGGGGGTTGTCGGTGCGCTGCCACCTCATCTAACTCGCTCAGACCCTTCAAAAAGAAACGAGATTGTCCCAATCGAGGACTGCTTCATCGACCTCGGTATGTCTGCAGAAAAGGTGAAATCGCTCGTTAGTGTGGGCGACCTCGTATCGTTCGACAGAGATTGTGTGGAAACAGAAGAATCGCTCATCGGGAAGGCATTCGACGATAGAGCCGGTGTTTTCGTTATGCTCGAAGGGGCGAAAGCGGCGAAAGAAATTGGGTGCGATTTATATATTGTCGGTGCGGTTCAAGAAGAAGGTGGATTGAAAGGCGCAGGTCCGGCTGCATTTGGAATAAACCCCGACCTCGGCTTGTCGCTCGAAGGAACGGTTGCAAACGATATTCCCGGTGCACCACCGCACAAAATGTTAGCCCACCAGAATGAAGGTCCCGAGATAAGACTTTCCGATGGCAGATTTTATGCACATCGTGAGTGGTCGTTATTCATTACGAAATTGGCTGAAAAGCGCAATATCCCGCATCAATTGATTGTCAAAAGAGTCGGCGGAACGAATGCCGCAGTCGTTCAAACTACTGGAACAGGCGTGAAAACGACCGCACTGTCGGTTCCTGTGAGATATATTCACAGTCCGCAGGGAATCGTGCAAAAATGCGATGTTGAAAATGCGGTGAAATTGACCGCTGCGGTAATCGAGGAAGCGAAAAATTTTGCCGGATAATCTTTATTGAAATATAATCTTTTCGGTGAAATGAGCGCATAAACATTGCGCTCATTTTTTATTGGTTTGAAATCACACTATCAGGCGAAATCGCCATCGGCTTCGGTTTCGGCAGAATTTTTAGAACATAAGTTTTCGGCTCGCCTGTAACATAAACAGGTTCGAACCTATCCGAATATTGCTGGATTGTCGGGATTAAAAACCGCTGCGTCGTCCCGGATAGCCTGTCAACAAGGACATATTGTGCGCCGCTCGTGTCGATGTCCGCCATAACATCGTCGGGGGAAAGATATAGATAATTTTTCGCAGGATGGCGTGAAAACAGCCAAGTCAATCGCGGCTTGCGGCTGATAATGCCTTCGTCGTCGGGAACATTTTTCATAATCCATTCGTTCGCTTCGATGAACCGAACATAGACAGGATAATAACCCGCAAAACGATTGCCCTTGATATTTTTAATTAAAGTGGGCAAGTTTGTCTTAACTTTACCCGTGTAAAACGGAATTGCGAACAACACAATTAAAATAACAAAACTTCTCACAAACCACATTTTCATCGCCATTTTATCATCGATGAATTTTATCCCATAGAACACAGTTATTGCAAGAAATGGATAAATAACGGCTATATAGCGCAGCAATACAGCTTGTTCGTTGAACATCGAAAGCAAAACTATATACAACACAACATATAGCATATAGATAAACCTTTTTTTATTCACCATTATATAAATTCCAAGAAGAGCGAAAATAGAGAGGATAGCACCGAGAAATTTTCCGATAACCGGATTTTTAAGAATTGTCGTCTCTCCAAGAGGAAAAAATAGCGTCGGGAAATGAACAAATGTATATCTGGACAAATTTTTGAAAAATTTTGCTATAAATTGTCCAGTGGTGAGCGCCAAACCTGTCGCCGGGTTTGTAAAAAATTGAGATGAATAGCTCCCGCCTGTGAGTTGTCCTGAAATGAGCATATTTCTTATTAGCCAGGGAGCAAGAAGGACAGCATTGGTAATCGAGAACATTAAAATCGGTTTCCACCTTTTTTTCAAAAGCAATGCAATAAAAATTGCCATCGAAACTGTTGCCCCCGTTGCGCGAACATAGTAGGATGCTACCCCCAGAATACCCAGTATAATCCAGTTGTGTATTTTATCATTTTTTGTCGCAATAAAATACCACAATATAGCTGCGGATGAAACCATCATATATACCGCTTCTGTCAATTCCCAGTGGGAAAATTCGGAAATCGAAAAATTGAAAATCCCAAATGCTACAAGAAAAAAGGAGACAATTTTGTCGGAAAATTCCCGGTAGGACAATTTCCACCAGATATAAAGCGCCACAACAAAGGAAATAAGCGAAAAAATCTTTGCGGGCAAAAAGGTCATCCCGAAAATAGCGAAGAGAAAGGCGAGAATCATCGGATAGCCGGGCGGAACACCAGTTTCGGGTGGTTTGTTTAAAAATGCTTCTACTCTGTAATGTCCGGATAGAATCGATTTTGCCAACGAAGCATAGTGAGCATTATCACCACCCATAAATGTTTTCATATCAAAAATAACAATTAAAAACAAAATAACCAGAAGCAGCAGCATTATAACAATGTATTTTTCATTCCCAATAGTGTTTTTTTTGTTGACATCTTGGGTGTTTTTATTTCGCTTTCTTTTTCTGCTCATAATTGCTTTTTTCTTTTTTATTGATTACCGAGAAAACTATTTTTGCAATTTCGTGATAAAATTAGATATTGTTACTTTACTGATAATACGATTATGCCAATTATTAT